>CALVIP010000108.1 GCA_944331715.1 uncultured Bacilli bacterium | reverse complement strand
TCAATATCTTTACCTCTACAATTAAGAGTTAATTGTCCAATAGTATTAACATTATTAACTTCAACTACAAAGTCATTTTCTTCAATATACATAGATTCTATTTTTATTTCTTGCTCATTATAATGAGCACTAACAGACTCTGCCATCTTAGTATTTCTAAATCTAAACTTATAATTACGTCTTATAGGAGCAATACCACTTTTGCCTTCAACTGATCTAATAATTACAGTATAGTTATTCTGCATATAGTTATAATCAATATCAGTCTTTAAGTAATAACCTTCTTTATATAAAGATGTAAGTCCATCATCTTCATAAAGAGTATAAGTATTAGATACTCCAGGAAATATATGAATTTCCATATCTAAAGGAAGTCCTACATTATTAACATCACTTCTATTTGATAAAGGAATAACAGAACCTGCTTTTGCAAAGACAGGATAATCCTCTTCTTTATAGAACGATACATACTTCTTATCACCAGGAAACTTCTTACCTGTTTTAAAATCATACCAAATACCTTTAGGCATATAAAAACGATGTATTGTCCTATTCATAACATTATCTTTACGAGAAAGAATAGGACAAACAAGAAGTTCACTTCCTAAAAAATATTGATATTTATAATTATTATCATCTATTACCCATTTATATTTATAATAGAAAGGTTCAATCAACATATTAGCATTTTTATAATAGTTATAACTCTCTGTATATAAGTAAGGAATCAATCTATGTCTTAAACGTAAATAATCGTTAGCAATAGTCTCAGTTTTAATATCCCATCTCCAAGGTTCTCTTTTATAGTAATTACCATGCGCTGCATGAAATCTTAAAATAGGACTAAAAGCACCAAGTTCTACATATCTAATATATAGTTCACTCTCCTCAATACCACCATGGTTACCACCTACATCAAAAGACCAAAATGATACACCAATATTAGCAGCAGCCATCATACTAGAAGATATTTCTTTAAGTCCATCCCAAGACACTTCAGTCTCTCCAGCATAAAGAACAGGATATCTATGAGGAGCATAAATACCATTACGACTAAGCATAATACTCCTCTTAGCAGGATTCCTACCTATATCTTTATAATTAAAATGATTATAGGCAAGTAATTTCAAAGCATTATTATCACCTTTATAATCATGCCAGAAGAAATCAACACCTAATGATTCTAAAGGATGTAAAAATAGTTTAAAATAAACATCAAGTAATTTAGGATTCATTGGGTCAAAAACAATTATTTTATTATCATTAATACCTAAATAAGAACAAGCCTGTGCATAATATGTTTCATGAGGATAAATTCCCTCACTAGGATCTATTTCTAAACCAAGTCTAACATTATGGTCATGTAAAAATTTAGAAACCTCACTAGGATTAGGAAATAATTCTTTATTAAAAGTAAAACCTGTATGTAAATCTTTAGCATTACCAACATCACGATAATGCCAATCTTTATCTAATAAGAAAACTGCTAAAGGTACATTACGTCTTTCAAAGTCACCAACTAACTCTTTAAGACTATCTTCATTATAGGTAATATTACGACTCCACCAATTACCTAAAGCATAACGAGGAATAAGTTCTGGATTACCTGTAAGTTTAAAGTAATCTTTTAAAGCTAAAGGAAAATCATCTTTATACATAAAAACATATATATCTAAACTGCCTTTTTCTCTTTCGTAAAGAGTACCATCAGAATTAAACAAAAGACTATTACTATCATCAATACTAGCAAAACCTTCAAGAGAATAAAGCCCACGTTTTAAAGCTTTAGGAGTATTAACATCTTCACTAATCATATTACCACCAAGATTGCGGACTTCAGGATGACCATAATACCAATCTCTATCGTTTTCACGGCCTCCCATAAACAAAGTTATTTTTAAATTTTTCATAGGATCTACTTTACTACCTAAAAAATGAGCTTCTTTTACATAAGTTAAACGAAAGTATTTAGTAGTTATCTCTAAAAACTTAGCATCTTGTTTAGTTTGATATTCAGGAAACATAAAGGAACGATTAATAGCAAATTGACTAGGAACATCAACAAATTCACCACTAGGACTATATTCAAGTCTAACAAGTCTTTCAGAAAGTACAGTAATACGATAATGTTTACCCTTATAAGTACACTTATCATCACTCTTAGCTTTACTTCCATCAATTTCAAACTGTTTACCTAGTGGATACATAGACATAACTCCTTTCAATCTTTTTATACTCTTTAATTTTAACACAAATAATAAAAGATGAAAAGATAAAATGAAAGAGTTATAAATACAAAATCTATAACTCTACTCACTTTAACTATAAGGTATAATAAATAGTCTAAACAAAATACTGCATTAATCATCTAAAAACATAACATAATACTCATCATAAGTAATATTATTCTCTTTTATATATTTAGCAATTTTCTTACCAACATATCTATAATGCCAAGCTTCACATTTATAACCTGTAATATCTTCTTTACTTCTAGGATATCT
>CALVIP010000107.1 GCA_944331715.1 uncultured Bacilli bacterium | reverse complement strand
GGTCGGGAAGACAGGATTTGAACCTGCAACCCCTTGGTCCCAAACCAAGTGCTCTACCAAGTTGAGCCACTTCCCGATAATATGGTGCGCTCGAAGGGATTCGAACCCCTGACCTTTTGGTTCGTAGCCAAACGCTCTATCCAACTGAGCTACGAGCGCAGCTACATAGGTCTTTCTTTAAAACTGATACTATATTATCACTGATTTCTCACTTCGTCAAGTGAATTTTGTAAATTTTCTTTTCTATATCATTATATGTGTGATATCATAAATATATGAGGAGGATGATAAAATGAAGATATTAGTGACAGGAGGTCTAGGTTTTATTGGAAGTCATACCTGTGTAGAACTATTAAATGAAGACTATGAAGTTGTTATTATAGATAACTTATCTAATTCTAGTATTGATGTTTTGGAAAGAATAGAAGAAATAACTTCCAAAAAACCTAAATTTTATGAGATTGATGCCTGTGATAAAGAAAAAGTTAGTGTTGTATTTAAAGAAAATAAAATAGATGCCGTTATCCATTTTGCAGGATATAAAGCAGTAGGAGAATCAGTTAGTGAACCATTAAAGTATTATCGTAATAATTTAGATTCAACTCTTACATTATTAGAAGTTATGAAGGAAGAGAATTGTCATAATTTTGTCTTTTCATCAAGTGCAACTGTCTATGGTTCACCTAAGGAATTACCAATTAAAGAAGATTTTCCACTATCTACAACAAATCCATATGGTACAACTAAATTGATGATAGAAAGAATCCTTGCTGATGTTTCTAAAGCAGATAATGACTTATCTATAATTGTACTTAGATATTTTAATCCAATAGGAGCTCATAAGAGTGGCTTAATAGGAGAAAAACCTAATGGTATACCAAATAATTTAATGCCATATATTGTTAGAGTTGCAAATAAAGAGTTACCTATTTTAAGTGTCTTTGGAAATGACTATGATACTCATGATGGTACAGGAGTAAGAGACTATATCCATGTAGTTGATCTTGCTAAAGGACATTTAAAAGCATTAGAGAAGAGTGTCAACTTTAAAGGAATAGAGTACTATAACTTAGGAACAGGAACAGGTTATAGTGTCCTAGATTTAGTTAATACTTTTGAAAAAGTAAATAATGTTGAAGTACCATATAAAATAGTAGATAGACGTCCAGGTGATATTGCAGCATGTTACGCAGATCCTACTAAAGCTTATAAAGAACTAGGATTTAAAGCAGAATATGGTATAGAAGATATGTGTAGAGATTCTTATAACTTTATACTTAACAATAAGTCCAACTAGGACTTTCTTTTTTTGTAAAAATATGATATAATTTAGCCATCAAAAGGGGATGAGGTTATGGGTGATTATGAATTTAAAGAAGAAGTAATGAGAAAGGCTGATAAAAGGGTGGTAGAGCAAGTAGTGATGTACTTAAAGCATCTTGCAATTCACTATAATTTACCTTATAAAGAACTATCTAAACTACAAGATAACTTTATCTACAACTATGTAGAGTTATCTAAATATCAAAAAGATGATATAAAGCTAGTATTAAAGCAAAAAAATTGTAACCAACAAGCTTTATTAAATGAGTGTATTTATGAAGCTTTATCATCTAATCCTTTAATTAAAGTAGAAGATGTTCCACTTATAAATAAAGTAACTAATGATAAAGATAAAATGATATTAGAAACAACGGTTGGAACTATTAGATTAGGAAAAGCAAGTGAATATTTTAAAGATACTAAATCATCATACATTTTTAATAAACAACTATCAGGAGAGTGTTTTGATAGAACTTTAGAGTTTGTTAGAGAAAATGAAGAATATGATGCTATTGTAAGTTATGTACCTAATATCTTTGTAGGAGGACATTACCATGCTTATGCTAAATGTGGTGATACTATTGTAGATCCTGCCAGCAATGCTATTTACTTTGATAGTACGGGAGACCTAATAGAACAAGGTGATATTATTCTTACTGATAAATATTCTAATATTGGTGGAGAAATAGGAGAAGAAACACCTCATCTTCTAAAAAAGGCTTTAAAATAACTACTGAACTTAAATGCTCAGTAGTTTTCTTTTACAAATATTCTTTTAATTTTTTAATAATATCATCTTGAAAATCTTTAAAGTCATTAGCAAGTTCTAAGACTTTATCATCTATTTCTTTATCTTTATACTTCGCTAACTTCTTCTCTAAATCGATACTTCCCATAGATACACCTTTAATAAGCATATCAGCCATTGCCGAATCACTATTATCATCCCTAACTTCTTTATCAATACCCATGTTAGCCATAACTTTAGAAACAAGACCATTTTTTTCTTTTTTACAGTTATTCTTATTTAATATCTTTTTAGCATCTTTAAAATATCTTTCATAACCTTTAATGATATCTTCAACAGTATCTTTAATCTTATTATCCTTCTTCTCTAAAGTATTACTAAGCTTAGTTAAAGTAGAAATAGCCATTTCACTATCTTTATAAATATGATTAACAATTTCTAAACTTTCATCCATTTAAATCAG
>CALVIP010000106.1 GCA_944331715.1 uncultured Bacilli bacterium | reverse complement strand
GCATCCCATACAGCAGGTATTCTTCCCCACTCATCTATTAATTCGGGATAATCTTCACCAAGTATAAGGCCAACATCAATTTCTGCTTTCGCCCTTGTATTATAATTTTCTTCTGTCTCATCTAAATAAATGGCAGAATTACAATGATTTAGAGAAGTCCAAGTCTTACCACACCATTTTGGACCTTCTATACTTAAAGCTCCAAATATTTTTAAATATCTATCAATTTTTTTGTCAATTAATCTTTCTTTATATCCTTCTTTTGTTAATGCCATATTATTTCACCTCACTAACATAATATCACATTTTATATTATTGTGCAACTTTCTTTAATTTTATTGTGCAGTTTTCTACTCTTTCATTGTGCAACTTTCTTAAATCGGACAGTGCATTTTTCACTATTAATATTATTAAACTAATAAAGAAAGTTATACTTTCATTTTTTTAGAATAAGTTTTATTAGGTGAAGTACTATGAAGAAAGTATTAGTTATATTGTTATTATTTTTAATTCCTTTAAATGTTTTTTGTAAAGAAGATACTTTTGATACTGCTAAAAGTAGTATTGTAATGGATTTAGATAGTGGTAGAGTTTTATATGAAAATAATGCTGATGAAGAGAGATTAATCGCCTCAATTACTAAGATAATGACTTGTATTATTGCAATAGAACAAGGAGATTTAGATAGTGAAGTTGAAGCAGGAGATGAGATTCTAAAGATGTATGGGACTAGTATTTATTTAGAGTTAAATGAAAAGATGAAGTTAATTGATTTACTTTATGGTCTTATGCTTAGAAGTGGTAATGATGCATCTGTTGTAATTGCAAAAGTAGTGGCAGGAACAGAAGAAAAATTTGTTGAAATGATGAATGAAAAAGCTAAAGAAATTGGTATGACTAATACTACTTTTAGTAATCCTCATGGACTTGATGAAGAAACTAAAAACTACTCTACTGCAAGAGATATGGCGATTCTTTCAAGATATGCTTATAAGAATAAGACTTATAGAAAAATTATTGGAACTGAAGAATACCGAGTAAAGACTGATAATAAAAGTTATCTTTGGTATAACAGAATGAAATTATTAGGTGATTATAAATACTGTACTGGTGGTAAAAATGGTTATACTCCTAGTGCTGGTAAAACACTTGTTACTACTCATAAGAAAGGTAATTTAAAAATAACAGTTGTTACTTTGTATGATAATGATGAATATAATAATCATGAAAGACTAGCAGAATATGCTTTTGATAATTATAGCAATTATGATATTGTTGATAAAAATGATTTTGATCTTGTTATTGATGATAATAAGTACTATGTAAATAAATCTTTTTCTTATCCATTAACAGAAAGTGAAAAAGATAATGTTAAAGTTCTTGCAAGTATAGATGATTCTTTAAATAATGGTAAAGTTGGTAATATAAATATTAGTCTTAATAATAAGACATTAAAGAAGATTCCTCTTTATATTAAAGAAGAAAAGAAAAAGGAAAACTTCTTTACTAAGTTGTTTTCCTAAGTCTAAAGAAATTAATAGATGGTCTTGCATTAATTCTAACATCATATGTATCAGTACCTAGCCCTGATGTTATATAAAATTTAGTATTATTAATTTCATAATATGGATTTATATACTTAGATGCATAGTCTTTATTGGCAAGATTAAGTAAATAAGGTATTCTAATCTCTCCTAAATGAGAATGTCCTGCTAAAGCTAAATCAACTGGATATATTTCTACAAATTCATCTATATAGTCTGGTTTATGAAATATTGTTATAGTATAAGTATTAGCATTATAATTAGTAAAAGCTTTATCATAATTAATTACTTCATTATTAGTATTTAAGCCTACTAACATAATTGGTTCATTACTTTCATTATAGATAAGTTCATTACTATCATCTAATACAGTAAAACCACAGTCTAACAATATTGATAAGGCTTCATCATTATCGCTTTCTCCTAAGACTGCATATTTACCTAGTGTTGTGCTTAATTTCTTTAACTCTTTTACTAATTTCTTCCTATTTCCTGGAGTTAAGTCTTCATCACCTAACAAATCTCCTGTAAATAAAATTAAATCAGGATTTCTTTTAGTAATAGCATTAACTACATCTTTTAGTAAGTCATTATTACTATAATGTAAATCTCCAAACTGAATAACTTTAAGACCACTAAATGATTCTGGTAATTTATTATTAACAATTGCTTCTTCATTAACCATTAAAGAAATAGTACCTATCGTAGTGATGTAAAGAAATGTAAAAAAGACAAGTAAAAAGATTATAATAATAGATATTACTATTCTTTTAACTACCTTTTTTACTCTTTCAGTTTGTTTTTCTCTATCTATATCTTTTTGTTTATCTTTATTTAATTCAATTCTACTATTCATTACTTATCCCTCTATAATAAGTATATAGGAAAATAGATTTTTTTTAAAGTTTTTTATCTTACTTGTTAATTAAAATATTGATATCCGAAAGCTATATAAATTTAAATTTGGATATCCGAAATAAATAATGCCCATATAC
>CALVIP010000105.1 GCA_944331715.1 uncultured Bacilli bacterium | reverse complement strand
TTTGAGGGCGATAAAATGAATAAAGATGGTATTGAGGTTAGAATTGGCGACAGTGCTTTTTACTTCAAACTCGGCAATATACTTGCTAAGAGGAAGATAAGTAAAAATAAACTTAGCCAAGACACAGAAACTGATTATAAAGTTATTACTAGATATATTAATGGTGATTTAACAAGATTAGATATTAATATCTTGGAAAGACTTTGTAGTTATTTAGAATGTGATATCTCTGATATTATCGAACTTAAAAAAGATGTTTTTAAGTAAAAAAAGTTTAAGATTTTCTCTTAAGCTTTTTTCTTTTTAGGAATAAAGTGTTCTATTCCTTTATATTTATCACGTTTTTTAATATAGAAGTATCCTAGGATAGAGAAAGTTACCGCTCCTATAAAATTAACTATTAAATCTTCCATAGTATCAATTAATCCTATATCTAGATAACCATCAGGTATTGTTATAGTGTCATTACCATAATGAATTGAAGTTTCATCTATACCTGTAATAATTTTAGGATCAAAAGCATTGGCATTTGTTAAATTAACTGATGATATTTTATTTACAACTGTATCTTTTTGCATATCAGTACTTAACAGACTATCAGCAGTATATTCAAAGAATTCCCATGCTACTCCTACAGTCATAGAAAAACAAAATGATACTAATGCTACAAAGATAGGACTCATTTTAATATGAAATTTATCAGTACTATTTAAAATATCAATTAAAGAAAAGCCTATCGCTGCTGCTAGGAAACCATTAAGGGTATGAAGTATCATATCCCAGTTGGGAATAATATTATAGAAGTTTTGAATCTCTCCTAATATTTCTGCAGAAAATATAAATAGAAGGATGATTATTTCTAAAACATTAGGAATACTTACTTTGAACTTATCTTCAACAAAGAAAGGTATTACAAATAATATTAAAGTTAAAATACATAAGAAGACGTTATGGTAATTACCTATAAATATCTCTCTTATTAAACAGAGAATAACTAAGAACCTTAAAACTGTATAAAAAATCGCTACTTTTTTATTTTCTTCTTCCTTATAGTATTCTACTAGTCTTTTTTGAAAGTTTTTAATTCTTTTTAACATACACTTAGACTCCTTTTATATAATTATAGTTGATATTTTATTTTGTGTAAAGATATGATACAATATGAAATATGAAAAGAGGTGTTAATCTATGAAATTACCAATTGTAGCGATTGTAGGAAGACCAAATGTTGGTAAAAGTACCTTATTTAATAAAATTGCAGGTAGCCGTATTGCTATTATAGAAGATACTCCAGGAGTTACAAGAGATAGACTTTATGAGGAAGTAAGTTATTTAAATAAACCTTTTTATCTAGTTGATACTGGAGGAATTGACCTTGGTAATGAAAAGTTTAATGATGAGATAAAGATGCAAGCGGAAATTGCTATTAATGAAGCGGATGTTGTTATCTTTGTTGTGGATGCAAAGGATGGTATTACTAGTAATGATTTAGTTGTTAGAGATATTTTAAGAAAGAGTAATAAAAAAATTATTGTAGCGATGAATAAGATGGATAATAAAGATAGTTATGATAATATATATGACTTTTATGAACTTGGTTTTGATAATTATATTCCTATTAGTGCGATTCATAATACTGGTTATATTGAACTTATGGATGAAGTAACAATGGATTTTAAAACTAAAGAAGAAAATGATGAAGATGATAGATTAAAAATTGCAATTATAGGTAGACCTAATGTTGGTAAGAGTTCTTTAACTAATGCTATTTTAAATGAAGATAGAGTTGTTGTCAGTGATGTAGCAGGGACAACAAGAGATTCTATTAATACTGTTTTTAAATATCACGATGAAGAGTTTGTTTTAATTGATACAGCAGGAATGAGAAAAAAAGGTAAAGTTTATGAGAGTGTTGAGAAATATAGTTTATTTAGGTCAATGAACTCTATTGATAAGAGTGATATATGTCTTTTAGTAATTGATGCAGAAGATGGTATTAAAGAACATGATAAACATATTGCAGGTTATGCGATAGAACGTGGTAAAGGTTTAATTATAGTTGTAAATAAATGGGATGCAGTGGAGAATGCTAATATCTCAGAGTTTAAGAAATTAGTTAGAAGTGAATTTCAGTTTGCAACTTATGCTCCTGTTATCTTCTTATCGGCTTTAACTAAAAAAAGAATTCATACTTTAATGCCTGAAGTCTTAAAGGTAAAAGAAAATATTAGTAGAGAGATTAAGACTAGTGTTTTAAATGAAGTTATTGAAGATGCTTATAGTTTAAACCCTGCTCCTAGTTATAAAGGTAAAAGACTTAAGATTTACTTTGTTAGTCAAACAGGAGTAAAACCTCCTAAGTTTACTTTTAGAGTTAATAGTAAGGGATTAGTACATTTCTCATATGAGAGATATTTAGAAAATAAATTAAGAGAGAATTTTGAACTTGAAGGAACTCCTATTGTTCTTCAGTTTAAAAATAGAAATGGAGAGTAATTATGTTATTTAGAAGAGTTGATCCTAAAACTGAGTTAGAAGGAATTGATAGAGCGGTAGA
>CALVIP010000104.1 GCA_944331715.1 uncultured Bacilli bacterium | reverse complement strand
ATACCATTTTTAACTGAAAAAGATAGTCCTTCGGCTTGATGTTCTCCATGGTATGGATCTTGTCCTAGTATTACTACCTTAACATCTTTATAGGCAGTATGTCTTAAGGCATTAAATATCTCATTTTTAGGTGGATAAATAGTCTTTTCTTTATATTCTTTATTAACAAAATCTATTAGTTTCTTAAAATAATCTTTATTATATTCTTCTTTTAAATAAATATCCCAATCATTTCCAATCATACTTAATCTCCTACTTATGATAATTTTCATTATTTCTTATTTTATATGTTCTATATATTTGTTCTAATAATATTACTCTAAACAATTGATGAGGAAAAGTTAGTTTAGAAAAAGATAAACTAAAGTTGGCTCTTTTTTTGACTTCTTCACTTAAACCATAACTTCCTCCTATTATAAAGGTTATATTACTATTGGCTGTTTCTAATCTACATAATTTATTAGTAAGTTCTACTGATGATAGTTCTTGTCCATTAATGTCAAGAATGATTACATTATCAGTTTCTTTTAAGTGCTTTAAAATGAGTTTTCCTTCCTCTTTTTTTACTTTATCTATTTCATTGTAACTAATATCAGGTAGTTCTACTATGTCTAATTTTGTATATTTAGATAGTCTCTTTTTATATTCATCTATCGCATCATTTAAATATTTTTCCTTTATCTTACCTACACATATTAACTTCATTATACACCTCTATTTCTTCTAGGGCTTCACCTTGTTTAGCGACTACTATTTTTATATCACTTCTATCTTTTAAAGATTCTCTTGAGGTATTGTAAGCGACTTCTTCTTTATTATTGTGTTCACTTAAGTGAGCGAGTATTATGTATTTAGTATTATCTCCTACTAATTTTTTTAGATACTTAGCAGTAGTATCATTAGATAAATGGCCTTCATCGCTTATTATTCTTTGTTTTAAATAATAGGGATATGGTCCATCCATTAACATTTTCTCGTCATGATTACTTTCTATATAATAAATATTTTTATTCTCAAGTAATGGAAAATACTTGCGATTTAAATAACCTGTATCTGTTATATATACTAGGGAGTTGTTATCTTCATTTATTAAGAACCCAACAGAACCTTTCGCATCATGGCTTGTTTTAAATACATTTATTTCGGTATTATTTAAATGTATTAAGGGATTATAAAGTTCTACTCTATCATTATCAATATCTACTGTTAATTCTTTTATAATATCTTTATTAGTATAAATCTTAAAGTTTGTACGTTTTAATAGTACTTTAAGTCCACTTGTATGGTCATTATGAGCATGGGTTAAAAATAAGGCATCTATGTCATCTGTAGTTAAATTCATCTTCTCTAATTCTTTTTTTAATCTTTGATAGGTAATTCCTATATCAATAAGAAAGCGAGTAGATTTTGTTTCAATTAATGAACAGTTTCCTTTAGATCCACTCGCTAGTACTTTTATTTTCATTAGAATAAACTCATTGGATTCATAGAAGATGAACCACGACTATATGGATAACCTCTCCATAATCCAAAGTGAAGATGAACTCCTGTTGCTGCTCCTGTTCTACCCATAGAGCCTATTGTATCGCCTTGTGATACTTCTTGACCTACACTAACATAACGTTCTGCAAGGTGGGCATACATTGTATAGTAACCATTATTATGATTAATAACAATATATTCACCATTATCATATTTATAACTTGAAGCGACTACAATTCCATTATTAGAAGCATAAATTGGTGAACCAAAACCTGCCCCTGCAATATCCATACCATCATGAAGAGTTCCCCAACGATATCCATAAGAACTACTTACATAATATGGAGTTCTAGTTGGCCATAACCAGTATCCTTCTACTTTACTATTACTACTAAGGCCACTGTTTACACCGCCACTGCCACCTCTTTGTTTAGTTCCTTTTACGATTATTCTTTTTATTGGTTCTTTTAATACTTGAGTAGCACCATTATCAATAACAGCACTTTCTACTTGACCATTAACTTTTTGGACTTTTGATGTTACTAGTTGAGAACCTACTACACCTTCTTGAATAGTTTCTTCATAATTAGAATACTTTGTATTATCATATCTTGTTTCTGTTTCATAAGGTATATCTTGAGCCCGTACTTGATGGTCTATTTCTACTAATCTAAATTGTGGTTTAATGATACTTATAGTAACATTTTGTCCTTCATATAAAAGGTTATTAGCATCAGTAAATTCAGGATTTGCAATTAAAAATTCTTCATTAGATAATTTATTATTGAAAGCGACATCACTAATTGTATCTCCTGCTTGAACAGTATATTTTTGTTGTTCATCAAGAGTTCCAAATAATAAATATTTGCTTAAGTCATCTACATTTTCATATATTGTTTCATCTGATGGAATATTTGTTTCTTTAACTGTTACTTTATTTTCTATATATATATTTTCAATAACAGTACCTGTATCGCCACTTTCTATTTCTTTTTGGTCGTTATTAAGATATTTATCATAACTATCACTATCTACAAATGATCTTATTGTTTTATCCATTGCTTCTTCAAAGACTTC
>CALVIP010000103.1 GCA_944331715.1 uncultured Bacilli bacterium | reverse complement strand
CTTCTTTTAAGATATCAAAGTTTTCAAGTGTTAATCTTTTTACTATTTCTTTATATTTTAAATCTTTTCTCATTATAATTATCCTATATTTCTTTAATAATTTTATAGGTTCTTATGATGTACCCTTTTTTAAGGTAAAACTCTAAACCTGCTTTATTAGTACCAAAAACATCTATATCTATATATTTACAATCTATATTTTTTAAATAGTCTTCAGCTTTTTCTAATAAAGCACTACCTATACTTTGTCCTCTTTCATTTTCTTTTATAATTAGTTTTAATATTCTACCTCTTTTGGGGCAAGTACTAACGTAGTTATGTCCAAATGGTAAACCATCAACTAGACAGGCAGTAAGACCTATTACTTTAGAATCTTTTAAAGTAAGAAAGATTTTACCTTCATTTTCTATAATCTCATTATATACTAAATTAAAATATTCTTCTTTGTAATTATCTACATTAGTCATTATCTTTTGTTCATCTAGAGTTGCATGATAATCTTGTAACTCTACTAATAAGTCTTTTACATCTTCTTTATATTTATCATTATACTCTTTTATTTCTAACATTTTACTACACCACTTTCATACTAATTCTATAATTATGTTATCATATAATTTTAGTGTTGCGGACATTTTTTGAGGTTGTGGACAAAAAATCAACATATCTTTCTGATATGTTGTTTTTATTAACTTTAACTGATGCTAACTATACATACATCTACAATTTTTTATAACACTTTTTTCTTTGTGGTAAATTTTCATCTAAATATTCTAAAATGTTAGTTTTTAATAATTCTATATCAAGAATATTCTCTATTCCTTCTATACTTTCTAAATTATGGATAACTGAATTAACCTCATCATAAGTTTCTTCTTCATGTAACTCAAGTGCACCTAAACTATACAATCTATTTTTATTATAATATCTTGTATAAAAAGTATTACCTGTTTTATCATGTTTTGCACTAAAAAAATGAAATTCATTTTTATTAATATTAATGGTTATAACTCTTTCTTGTGTTATATTTTCTTTTTGTGTTGGTTCATCTAGTTCTATTTTAGTTCTTTCATCTATTATTATTTTATCACCATTAAATAAAATATTATAAATACGATTATCAATTGTTATAACGTAATATGTACCTTTATTAACTTTTTGTTTATTACTATTCCATAGCACACAATTACAAAGTGAATCTAATATATGATACTTATCACTTGATTTCGTTATTTTTACATAATCTTCAATAGGAATATAATCGCTTATTTCTATTTTAGAAATATTATTGTGATTTGATATAGTTATATCAAATCTATTTTGTTCTATTGATTTAGTTTCTATGACATTATTATCTGTTCTACAATTTTGTATTTGTATTTTCTTTGCTTTTAACTTATCAATTAATTCTTTAAACATTTATATCACCATTATATATAACTTTTGCGCATTCTCCACTATTTAAAAATTCTAATTCATCTAATTTTAAGCTTAATTTTTCTTTATCTCTATTATAATGTTAATCCCCTTTTTAATTATTACATATTATACTACACGATACTAAAGAAAGCAAATATTTGATAGTATATAGTTTTCATATTAATGTTTTCGATAAACTAATATAGAATCGTTCATGTTATTACTACTAAATTTTAAATCGTTTATGCCAGTAAATGTTTCTAAATAAGGTTGATAGTCTTTTAATAATTCAAATGTCTTATCTAAGTTATATATAATACTCCAGTCATCTTTATATTTTGTATTTTTGTCAGTTTCATACAAATAGCTTATTAAAATTAATCCATCCTTATTTAAAAACTTGGTTAAGTTATCAGTTATATTTATTATCATTTCTTCTTTAGTTATAGAAGTTCCTATATTTGATAACCAAATATTATCATATTTTCTTTTTAAATCTACATTAAATATATCACTATTTATAAAAGTAGGGCTTATTTTTTTCACTTTGTTTCTTGTCTCTTCATATAAATCTTTGCTTTTTAAGTAATTATTACAACTAGATATTATATTAGTGTTACATTCATCTAAAGAAAACAATCTTTTTCTTGTTTTTATTGGATTAATGGTTTGAAAAAGTTCATCCCAAAATAAATAAGATTCATAATCAATAAGTCGTAAAACTATTTTAACTTTATTCCATGTTTCTATATTAAAAACATTTTTATTATCTACAAATACTTCTGGATAGTCTTTATATCTTAAAAAGGCCATAAATTCATCTAAATTTAAAGTTAATATGCTTGCTACTTTTAAATAATAATAAAACTTTGTATAAGGGTTAATATCTAATAAGGCTATATCTTTACATCCCTTTAAAATAGCATTTATAACCTGATCTCCAGATGAGCCAACTGTTAATAATGATTTATCTTTTAAGTTAAATTTATCAATATAACCAGATATATTTTCGGTTGTAAAAGGATAAATACTTTGTAGCATTCCATCTTCTACTTTTATACAATTACATCGATTAATAGCATTGCTCATTATTACACTAAAACTTTCATTCATATCATCACTTCTTATAATATATGTATTTCTAAAGATTAGAAATTGTCTTATATTATAGCAGATTTTA
>CALVIP010000102.1 GCA_944331715.1 uncultured Bacilli bacterium | reverse complement strand
CTCTTTTCTAAATACATTAGTATCTCTAATAACAAAACCATTCTTTAAATATAAGTGATTTGCCGCTTCCCTAGAAGATCTAGAAGTTAATTCTATATAACTAATACTATCATTCTTTGCATAATTAAAGACAAACTCTAACATTTTAGTACCAATACTCATATTTTGATAAATACTATCAACACAAACATAAGAAAGAAAATAGTAATAACATTTCTTAAAAGGATTATATAATTTATCAATTCTAAGATAACCAACTATTTTTTTATCAGTAGTAGCGACTATACCAAAACTATTAAGACTATCATCTATAGATTTAATATTATCACTGATATTAAAATGCTCTTTTAATAATTTTATAACTTCATTAAAATCTTCATTAACATATTTTCTAATAACTAAATTATCCATAATCTTCCTCCAAATTTATCTTTTCTAAAGCAATTATACCAATAATTTACATAAAATTACAAAAAAATTAACTTTTTCCTGTATAATATAGATGGAGGTTATATGTATGGTAAAAATAAAAAATAATCGTTTAAAAACAATTTTATCTTATATTTTAATTATTTTAGGAGCAATGCTAGCAGCATATTCTCTTGATACTTTTCTAATTCCTAATAATATCTTAGATGGGGGAGTTACAGGTATTTCTATAATCATTTCTAAAGTGTTCTCTATACCAATGAGTTTACTAGTTATCCTTATTAACATTCCTTTTATTTATATAGGTTATCGTAATTTAGGTAAAAGTTTCCTACTAAGAACAATTATTAGTATGCTAACTTTTTCACTTTCTCTTAGTTTCTTTGAATCATTCCATGAAGTTACAGATGAAATATTATTAGCGACTATCTTTGGAGGAGTTTTACTAGGAATAGGAGTAGGATTAGTTATTAGACTTGGAGCATGTGTTGATGGAACTGAATCAGTCGCTCTTGTTATAAGTAAAAAAACATCACTTTCTGTAGGACAAATTGTAATGATTTTTAACTTTATTATTTATAGTATTGCCGCTTTAACATTCGGAATAGATAGAGCCCTTTATTCAGTTTTAACTTACTTTATAACTTATAAAGTAATAGATCTTGTCTCAGAAGGATTAGAACAAGCGAAAGCCGCTTTAATTGTAACTGAGAAAGGTACAGATATGGCTAATGAGATATATAAAAGACTTGGTAGAACTGTAACTAAAATAAATGGTAGTGGTCTTTTATCAGGAGAAAAAGAAGTAATGTATTGTGTCTTAACAAGAATAGAAGTATTTGAACTTAAAAAGATTGCTAATGAAATGGATGAGAGTGCTTTTATAACTATATTAGATGTTTCTGATATTATAGGTAATCACATAAAGTCTACTAAAAAATATAAGACTAAGAAAAGTACTACAAGAATAAAAGAAGTATAATCTTTATAAGTAAAAACATATAATTAAAGTGTAAGGGGTGATACTTTGACTATATATACAGTACAAAGAGGTGATACCCTTTATGGTATTGCTAGAAAGTTTAAAGTTCCAGTAAGAGAAATAACTGATTTAAATGGACTATCTAATGTAAATCGTTTAATGATAGGGCAATCTTTAGTGATACCTAGTGAAGTATTACCAAGTATTTTAGTAAATGGTTATGCTTATCCAACTATTAGTGATACAACTCTTGCTTTAACACTACCTAGTTTGACATTTTTAAGTATCTTTAGTTATCATATAACACCTAGTGGTAACTTAACACCAATAAGTGATAGTAGAGCGATAAGAGCAGCGAAAGATAATAATACACTACCTATGCTTGTAATGACTAATATAGGCTCTACTGGTAGATTTGATAGTGATCTTGCCCATACTATTTTATCTAATGAAGAAGTACAAGATAGATTAATTTCTAATTTAATAACAACTCTAAGAAATAAAGGCTATGCAGGAGTTGATATTGACTTTGAATATGTATATCCTATGGATAAAGAGTTATATAATGATTTCCTAGAAAAAGTAGTAACTAGGCTTCATGAAGAAGAATTTATTGTAACAACAGCTTTAGCACCTAAAGTAAGAGAAAATCAGACAGGAACTTTATATGAAGCCCATGATTATGCTACTCATGGAAGACTTGCTGATCATGTAATCATAATGACTTATGAATGGGGTTATACCTATGGACCACCTATGGCTGTCGCCCCTTTAAATCAAGTAGAAAGAGTAATACAGTATGCCGTAACTGCTATACCAAGTAAGAAAATACTAATGGGTATACCTAACTATGGATATGACTGGACCTTACCTTATGAACCAGGAAGACCTGCTAAATCAATTTCTAATACTAATGCTATCGCTCTTGCTGTAGAAAAAGGAGTAGAGATACAGTTTGACCCAGTAGCGAAAGCTCCGTATTTTTATTATAAAGATGAAAGTGGAGCCTTACATATAGTTTGGTTTGAAGATGCTAGAAGTATAAAAGCAAAGTTAGACCTTGTTACTAAGTATAATTTAGGTGGTATTTCCATATGGACAGTTATGAATTATTTTCCAGGGATGTATGCTGTTTTAAATAGTAATTTTCAAGTAGAGAAAGGATAACCTTCTTTTTTCTTGCACAAAAAAACTCTCATATAGAGAGTTAATAATCTAA
>CALVIP010000101.1 GCA_944331715.1 uncultured Bacilli bacterium | reverse complement strand
GTTTGACTTACTCCTAAAGCTCTAAAAGTATCCCAATTAGTAAAAACTAAAGTATTAGTACCTCTACTAACTAATTCATATAACTCTATTAATAGTTTAGTACTTTTAACTCCTATATCAGTAGTAGGAATAGTTTTAGTTAATTCTTTATAGTATCTTTTCGCTTTAAATCTCCAATTACTTCTTTCTTTTTTAGGAACAACTTTATTAGGGGAAGAGTAAAATCCCGCTTTAGCACAATCAAGAAAATATCTCATTTCACTACATAAATCATCGAAACTAACTTTCTTTTCTTCTTTTTTAGTTTTATTATTAATATCTTCTATAAACTTATCAATATCATAATCTTCTTTAACCTTTTTAGGAAGTCTCTTATATAGTTCTACTACTATATCAGTCATTTCTTTTTTATCATATTTTTCTAATGTCTTTCTTAAATCTTTTACTAGCATAATACTTCTCCTTAAAATATATTTTTAACTAAAAACTTCCCTTTATCAAAGTAAAAATCATCTAAAGTGTATTTATCTTTATTAAGTCCAAACAAAGCATGTATTTCCTTATTACTAAAATTATTAAAGGAATAAATAAAGATCTTTTCTAAAAATGGAAACTCCTCTATTAGGCTCTTAATTTTAACTTGAGTATTAGGACTAATAGATGCAAATACTTCTCCTTTATTTATTACTTCAACTTCTTCATCATCTAAGCCCTTTTTAGGAAATTCTAAATATTTTTTATCAACTAATTCGTTATTTATTTTTTTAACATTAACTACTGTATTATTTTCTTTATTATCATAACCTTTTCCAATAAAGGCACTTTCATAATAATTTTTAACTATACTATTATCTAAGATATTCTTAGTTATAGAGTGGTGTATATAAGAATGAGTAAATGAATCAAATAAATCATAAATAATTTGCTCTTGATAGTCTTTATTTTCTTCCAAATAATATAAATTATACCCCTCTTCTTGAAATTTAATAGTATATTTTTTCTTTTCATCTTGTATTTTTAACTTAGTATGTAAATTTGCTCTATTACCAAATTCATTATCTAGTTTTACACCAAAGTTTAAATCTCCTGTTATTTTATTATCAAGGGAAAAAGTAAAATCATTAAATAAAAATGCATATAGACCTAGGGCTTTAACATTTTTAAAAACATTAGCATAACCAGTTTGGGCTTTTACTATTCCATACTTACTAAGTGCTTTTACTTCTATATCATTATTATTAAATTTTACTACTCCAACCTTTTCATTATCTCCTATAACTTTTAATATATCCCCAGTTACTACTTCATCTTTATCTTCTAAAGTCAAATCAAAGATATTAAGAAAAGCTTTAATAGCAGGTATATTATATTTAATATCAAATATCTTTTCCATAATAATATTTCTCCTTCACTAATATGATATCACAGAAAAAGAACTTATCGTATAGATAAATTCATTATTATTTTAAATCTTCATTATTATAAATAAAATCTACAATATTAACATTGTTAATACCCTCTACATTTTTTTTAAATATCATATCAAGTAAGAATAAATAACGTGGATACATATCCCTAATTTCATAGAATGGTCTATATTCTCTTATACTTGTCTTATCATCTTCAATATTTTTAGACACTTGAATATAATAATAATTATCATTTCCCTTTCTTGCTATAAAATCACATTCTAATTTGCCTATTTTACCAACACTTAGATGATAATCTTTACTAACCAGATAATTATGTAATATATTTTCAAGTACTGGTCCATAATTAATTCTATTATCAGTATTAAAGGTAAAATAAATACTAGTATCTGCTAAATAATATTTTCTTTCTCCATTTAAAACTCTTTTAGATTTTATATCAAAGGTATTACAAGGATAAATTATTTTAGCATTTTCTAAGATATTAATATATCTATTAATAGTTCGTATATCTATATTAATATTTTTACTTTTATAATACTTTTTTATACTATTAGCAGAAATCATAGTACCAAAATTATTTATAATAAATGTTTGTATATTCTTAAAAGTATCTGTGCTTTTTATTTTTTCATTAACTTTAATATCTTTATTAAAGATATCATCTAAGACATTTTCAGTATATCTTTTTCTGTCTTCCTCATTATCATATTTAATAGAACCAGGAAATCCTCCGTTTCTAACATAATTTTCAAATTCTAAATATATATTAGTATTTATTTCTTTATTAAACATTTTCTTCATCTCTATATATTCATAGAAATTAAGTGGTAGCATTTCTATTTCTATTTTTCTACCAGTTAGTTTTGTAACAAGCTCTCCTGATAAAAGATAAGAATTTGAACCAGTTATAAATATTGACATGTTTCCTATTGCTCTATAGCCGTCAATTACTTCTTCAAAATCCTCTACATTTTGAACTTCATCAATAAATAAATATTTAAAATTATCATCTTTTAAAGAATTCTTTATTAAATCTTCTAATTCTTTAGATTCTTTTATAGTATTAAATGGTGGAACATCTAATCTAATATAGATTATATCTTTATCTAATATTCCATTATCTTTTAATTCTTCGATTATTGACTTTAAAAGAAAAGATTTACCACATCTTCTAATACCAGTAATTACTTTTATAGTTTCATTATCATTATAAAAACCTCTAATTTTTTTTAAATAA
>CALVIP010000100.1 GCA_944331715.1 uncultured Bacilli bacterium | reverse complement strand
AGAGTTGGTGATGATGTTAATTTAGAAGATGAAATACTCTGTGCTGATAATTATGATAGTAATCCTAGTTGTAAAATAACAGGTGATTATGATTTAAATACAGCAGGGAACTATTCTTTAGTTTATGAAGCAGAAGATAGTAGTAGAAATACCGAGAGTGTAGACTTTACTTTATATGTTTACGAGCCAAGAGAGGTAACTGGTGGTGGTAGTAATAGTGAAGTTACTTATACTGATTTTAAGGAGATAGTTAATAGTCATAAAACTGATGATACTTTAGTTGGTATTGATGTTTCTAAGTGGCAAGGAGCGATAGATTTTTCTAAAGTTAAAAAAGCAGGGGCTGAGTTTGTTATTATTCGTGTAGGCTCACAAAATGGGGCAGGTGGAGAATATGTTCTTGATCCTTACTTTAAAAGAAATATTAGAAAAGCTTTAGATAATAAGTTAAAAGTAGGTATTTACTTTTATTCATATGCTGACAGTAAGAAGGAAGCGAGAAAACAAGCAGAATGGGTAATTAAACAAATAAAAGATTATGATATTACTTTACCTATAGCATTTGATTTTGAATCATTTACATCTTTTAATATTATGAATCTTAGTTTATATCAGTTAAATGAAGTGGCTGAGTCTTACTTTTCTACTTTAGAAGATGCTGGTTATGATACTATGCTTTATGGTAGTAAGAACTATTTAAATGCTATTTGGAAATATAATACTAATAAAGTTTGGCTTGCTCATTATACAGATAAAACTGATTATGATAAAGATTATATGATGTGGCAATTATGTCAAGATGGGGTTATTGATGGTATCAATGGTTTTGTTGATATAGATATTTTATATAAATAGTGATATGAGTAAAAAAAGAGGTGATATGTTATGAAAATTGTTGATAATCTATATAAAAAGGAATTTGTATTTGACTTATATAGTCGAATTTATCCTAAATTTAAAGAATATGATAAGATAACTAGGAAGAAAATGCTTGAAAAGATTATAGAGTTTTATAGTGACTATAATAATATTATTGATATGTGTACTTATAGAGAGATTAAGATTTTAAAAAGAATGGCTAATAGAGAAGAGATTAATTATGATGATGAAAGGTTTAAATTTGAGAAAGCCAGTTTAATTAAAAAAATGTTAGTTGGTTATAATGAAAAATATGAGTATGATTTTTATGATGAATTAAAAGAGCCTATTTTACTTGCGTTATCTAAAGTAAAAATGAGTGAAGTTAAGAAGAAAACAGAACTTAATGAATTTTTAATTGGCTTTTATAAAGTAATGGGAAACTTTTTGATTTATCCTTTAATAAATATAACATCATCTTTATTAAAATTAGATGATAGAGTAGTATTTGATCATGTATTTAATAATAAATTATTTAACTATTATGTAATGATATATGATAAATATATGGAAGTTTATGATAAAGAAGTTCCTATTGGTTTATATATTGGTTATTTTCATTATGAGGAAGAGCTTGATGAAGCGAGAAAAGAATATGCTATTGGTGGTACACAAACTTTTGATTTAGGGGAGTATATAAATATATTTTATGATGATTTTAACTTTGATAATAAAATAGTTAAAAAATTTTATAAAGAATTAATGGACTTACCTTTCTTCGGTTTTACAGTATTAAAACCAATTAGAATATTTGCATTATTAAATAAAGATAGAGAGTCTTTAAAGGATTCTATTAGGAATGTTCCTGCTTTGAAAAATTATCCTTTAGGTGATTTCTTTAAATTAATGGATCAAGCGATGGATGAGATGCCTTCAGGGGCTTTAAATGGAATGTGTCCTAGAGAATATAAAGAGAAACTTAAAGAACAAGAAGAATATGAATTTAAAAGAGAAATCGAATATACAGGTCAAAAGGATGCTTGTTTAGGTGAGATGAAAGCTAAAGGCTTTTACAACTTATATTTTTCATTGTTAGAGTATGTTAATAATAAGTATCATGTTAATACTAGTGTTAAAAAAATATATAAACAGGAACAGTTAGATCCTAATCAATTAATGCCAATTATAGAGTATCTATTTGAAGATAAAGAAAAGATTATAGATGCTTATTTGAAAGATAATCCTCATAATTTTGATAGTGAAGACTTAGAGAAAGTAAGTAAATTTAAACAAGGTATTAGAGAAATGTTTACTATTGCTAAATATGAAGAAGATTATACGGCAGTTCTTTCTATTGATCGTGTTTATATGATTAAGGGGTTAAATTCTAATATAGATGAAGTTATTCCTTATCGTGATATACCATGTATTGTTACTACTTCTTTATTTCCATATGATGGGGTAATTGTTTATGATGGGTTACTTTCTACTTATCCTATTAGTATGGGTACATCTTTTGTTAAGATGGTAGAAAAAGAATATAATGAAGATATGAAATATTATCATTTATAAATATATTTGTTTGATTTGTGTTATACTAAAATAGGAAAGGATGATTAATGTTGAAAGAGAATATTTGGAAGAAGTATGATGCAGTAGAAGTTTCTAAAGTGTTTGAAATGGGTGAAGATTATAAGAAGTTTTTAACTATTTCAAAGACAGAAAGAGAATGTAATAAAGAGATTATTAGACGTGCAGAAGAGAAAGGTTTCCACAATATTGTGGATTATATTAAAGAAGAAAGACCATTAAA
>CALVIP010000099.1 GCA_944331715.1 uncultured Bacilli bacterium | reverse complement strand
CCCTACTTTTTATCTTTCTACTTCTACAAGTTCATATACTTCAATGATATCTCCTTCTTTATAATCTTGAAAATTATCTAAAGTAAGTCCACAATCATGATCTTTAGACATTTCTTTAACTTGGTCCTTTTCATGTTGAAGTGACTTTATAGAGCCATTATAAATTACTATACTATCTCTTACTACTCTAGCTTTATCATTATTTTTAATAGTACCAGAAGTTACATGACAACCTGCTATCATACCAACTTTAGAGAATTTAAATAGTTGACGTATCTCAGCTGTACCAGTAACTTTTTCTTCATAAATAGGCTCTAACATACCTTTCATAGCTTTTTCCATATCTTCTACTAATTTATAGATAATATCATAAAGTCTAATTTCGATACTATATTGTTTAGCCATATCTAATACTTTATTATTTCCTCTAACATTAAAACCTATTATTAGAGCATTAGAAGCGGATGCTAGGACAATATCACTTTCTGTAATACCACCAACTGCTCCTCTAATAACATTTATTTTAACACCTTCTACATCAATCTTTTCTAATGAAGATTTTACTGCTTCTAAACTACCATTAGTATCTGTTTTTAAGACTACATTTATCTCTTTAAGGCCTTCATTTATCTTACCAAATAACTCTTCTAGACTCATACCTGTTCTATTAGTATCAGCATCTTTTTCTCTTAAAGCTCTATCACTTGCTATTTGTTTAGCTTGTTTCTCAGTCTCAAAAGCCATAAATTTGTCCCCTGCACTTGGAACACTAGATAACCCTGTAATTTCAACTGGCATAGCAGGTGGAGCTTCTACAATATTTCTTCCTAAATCATCCTTTAGAGTTCTAACTTTACCAAAAGCTGTTCCTACAACTATAGGATCTCCTAATCTTAAAGTACCATTAGAAATAAGTAAAGTTGCAACTGCTCCTACATGTTTATCCATTTTACTTTCAAGTACTGCTCCTGTAGCATAACGATTTGGATTAGCTTTTAATTCTTGCATTTCAGCAATTAATAGAATATTTTCTAATAATTCATCAACACCTTCACCTGTTTTAGCAGATATCTTAGTTACAATAGTATCTCCACCCCATTCTTCTGGAGTAAGTCCTGCTTCTACAAGTCCTGTCATAACTCTATCTATATTAGCTTCAGGTTTATCTATTTTATTTATACATACAATAATAGGAACACCTGCTGCTTTAGCATGATCAATTGCTTCTTTAGTTTGAGGCATTATACCATCATCTGCTGCTACTATAATGATAACTATATCAGTAACACTAGCACCTCTTGCTCTCATCTCTGTAAAAGCAGCATGTCCTGGAGTATCTATAAAGGTTATCTTTTTACCATTACATTCTACTTGATAAGCACCTATTTCTTGAGTAATACCACCAGCTTCTCCACTTGCAACATTACTGTTTCTAATATAATCAAGAAGTGTTGTTTTACCATGATCAACATGTCCCATTATAGTTACAACAGGAGGACGTTCTACTAAGTCTTCTTCTCTATCTTCTATTTCATAATTTTCAAAGTTAGAAATATCAGCAGTCTCTTCTTTTTTTACTGTTTTATTATAATCTAGAGCGATTAATTCAACAGTATCAAAACTAACACTATTATTAACAGTAGCCATTATTCCTAATCCCATTAATTTTTTAATAATTTCCCCAGTAGAAACATCTAAAAGATTAGCTAAATCTGATACTGTCATACCTTCTTTATATAGTAAAACATTCTCATCTACTACTTGCTCATTACTTTGTAACTTCTCTTTATGTTTATATATCTTCTTTCTTTCTTGTTTAAAGTTACTCTTATCTTTCTCTTGCTTCTTAGCTTTTTTTACTTTACTTGTTTTAACTAGATTATCATTAGTAAGATTAGATTCATATGCTATTTGTTCTGCTTTCTCATCTAAATTATAATCATTAAGCATCTCTTCATCAGGATTAGTTTCTACATAATCTTCTTCATCTTGAAAAGAATTATCTAAAAGTATTACTTCATCATCACTAAGAACTCTATCTAAATCACTTGTATCCATAGCAAGACTTTCCATATGTTTAACTATATCTTCCACACTTCTACTAATATCTTCTGCATATTCTTTTATTGTCATAAAATCACCTCACTCTAATATTTTTCTTATTTCATCATATACCTCATCACTAATATTACATTCTAATTTTCTCTCTAAGCTTTTTTTCTTAATCGCTTCTTCTAAGACTTTTACATCTCTTTTAATATATGCACCTCTACCGTTCATTTTTCCTGTTAAATCAACTTTAACTTCTCCATCTTTACTTCTAACTATTCTAAGTAGTTCACGTTTATCTAATTTTTCTCCTGTTACTACACAACTTCTAAGAGGAATTTTTCTTGTTTTCATAACTACCTCCTATTCTGATTTTATACTAATACCCATTTCCTTAGCTTGCTCACTAGTTTTAATATCAATTTTATATTTAGTAAGTCTAGTAGCAAGTTTAGCATTAAGACCTTTTCTACCTATAGCAAGTGAGAAATTATCTCCATCTGCTATTACTAAAGCTTCCCTCTTTTTAGGATCAGTAATTAATACTGTTAAGTCTTTTGCAGGACTTAAAGCATTTTCTATAAATACTGCAGGATCACTATCGTATTTAACAATATCTACTTTCTCACCATTAAGCTCTGTAATGATATTGGCAATACGGCTACCACGCTCTCCAATACATGCTCCAATAGGATCTACTTTAGGGTTTTCTGA
>CALVIP010000098.1 GCA_944331715.1 uncultured Bacilli bacterium | reverse complement strand
GCAAGACTTGATGGCTATGATGAAGGTTATGATGCTGGTGCTAAAGCAGAAAAAATCTCTATTGCTAAAAATCTCCTAAAAGATGGAATACTTATAGAAGTAGTATCTAAAAATACAGGACTAAGTATAGAAGAACTAAAGAAAGAAGCATAACTGTTTCTTTCTTTTCTGATTGTATTGATTTATAAACTGGTAAATATATATTCTACCAGTTTTTTGTACTTTTTAATTAGTTGAAGCATAGACTAAATTAGAGGAGGGAAACGCATGGCAACTTTTAAAGAAATAGTAACAAAAGCAGTTATTGGTAAAGGTAAGAAACAATTTACTGATAACTTATCATTACAAGTAACTAATAACCCTAATACAATTCTTGGCTGTTGGGTGATTAATCATAATTTTAGTGGTACTTTTTCAAATGGAACAGTTACCATTAATGGAAGTTATGATATTAATATTTGGTATTCTTATGATAATGATACTAAAACTGAAGTATTAAAAGATACTAAAAACTATACTGAAACCATTAATGTTCAAGGAGTAAACTCAGATACAGAAAACGAAGAAGTAATAATTAGAAGCTTAAGTGGACCAAGTTGTAGTAAAGCAGAAATTGTTGGTAATACTATTAACTGTACTATAGATAAAACTCTAGGTATAGAATTAGTTGGAGATACTAAAGTACGTATCAATACCTTAGATGAAGTTGATGATTGGGAAGAAATAATGGATAGTGATGCTACTATTGATAAGAGAATAGATGAAGAAGTAAATGAAGAATATCTAGATAATCCCACTGAGTAGACTCATTATAATTAATAGTTCATAAAGACTGTTAACAAAAAAAGGTTGACAGTCTTTATCTTTTTATGTATAATTATAACAGTAAAAAGAAAGGAGCGATAATTATGGCAGTTAAATTAAGATTAATGAGAATGGGAGCTAAGAAAAGACCATTCTATCGTATAGTTGCAACAGATTCAAGAAGTAGAAGAGATGGAGAATATCTAGAATTAGTAGGTACTTATAATCCTATAAGTAGTGAAAAAGATGTTAAAATCAATGAAGAAGTTGCTCTTAAATGGTTAAATAATGGAGCAATACCATCTGATACTGTTAGAAGTCTATTTAAAGATGCAGGTATTATGAAAAAATTTGCTGAATCTAAAGATAAAAAGGAAACAAAATAATGACTTTAGTAGAATTAACAGAAAAGATAATTAAAAATATCGTAAAAGATGAAGATGCTGTATCTGTAAAAGAATTTCCTAGTGAAAATGATAAGGAAATAATTATAGAAGTACTAGTATCAGATTCTGATATCGGTAGAGTTATCGGTAAGAATGGTAGAACTGCTAATGCCATTAGAACTCTAGTACAAGCTAGTAGTGCTTTAAAAGATAGCAAATACGTTAAAATTAATATTGATAAGTTTTAGGGGTTACTTAAGGTAATCCTTTTTTCTACAATAAAAGCTATAGTTTAATTTTAATTTAATAAGCTTATTGTCTAAAATGAAATTTTATATTATACTTAATATAGGATTGGAGGTAGTGCTAACATGAAAAAACGTGTATTAAGTGCTATTATTATGATATTAATATTTGTACCATTATTACTTATAGGAGGTATTCCTTTTGCAATACTTATGACTTTCCTTGCAGTAGGAGCAATGTATGAGTTAATAACTATAAGAGAAAAGAAAAAAGAGTTTCCTACTTTAATGAAAATAATATCATATTTATTAATTATGTTTTCTATAATTTTAACTTACAATCAAAATATATTTAGTTATAATATGAGTTATCAATTAATAAGTTTTATTGTTCTATTATTCCTTTTACCTATACTATTAAAAAATAAGAAAGAAATGGATTATGATATCAATGATGCTTTATATTTAATAGGTTCACTTCTTTTTATAAATCTCTCTTTTAATCTAATATTAGTAGTCAGAAATTATAGTCTTAATTACTTAATTTATTTACTACTTATAACAGTAATAACAGATACTTTTGCTCTTATAACTGGTATGTATATAGGTAAAAATAAACTTGCTCCATCTATTAGTCCTCATAAGACTATAGAAGGTTTTATAGGTGGAGTCTTAATGGGAACTTTTGTAGCAACTACATTTTATTATACAGTAATAGATTCAGGTATTTCTTTAGCAATATTAATACTAACAACATTGTTCTTAGCAGTTGTAGGACAACTTGGTGACTTAGTATTTTCATCTATTAAAAGAACATTTAATGTTAAAGATTTTTCTAATCTTATTCCAGGACATGGAGGTATACTAGATCGTTTAGATAGTCTAATTTTTGTAATTTTAGCATTTATATTAGTAATGGGATTAATTTAGGAGGCAACATGGTTACATTAATATTATTTATAATCTTATTAGGTTCAATTATTTTTATTCATGAAGGAGGACATTTCTTATTCGCTAAATTAACAGGAATATATGTTTACGAATTTGCTCTTGGTATGGGACCTAAATTATTTAGCTTTAAAAAAGGAGAGACAGAATATTCTTTAAGAGCGATTCCTATAGGTGGTTTTTGTCAGTTAGCAGGTGAAGAAGGAGAAGAGGAAGACTTACCAAGAGATAGAACATTACCAGGTAAAAAAACATGGCAAAAGTTTTTAGTAATGTTTTTTGGAGCAGGGTTTAACTTTATCTCTGCTATCTTAGTGTTATTCTTTATTTCATTAGTTTGGGGGGCAACTTCAACAGAACCAATTTTATCTAGTGTAGAAAA
>CALVIP010000097.1 GCA_944331715.1 uncultured Bacilli bacterium | reverse complement strand
TGTAAAAAGTAGTGTCAACGATGCTGCTTTTTTCAGTTATATATGAGAAAATAATAATAGTTAAGGATAGTGGTATAAATGATGAAAGTTACAAATGATTTCTATAGGCAATTTGAAGAATTAAATAATAAGTTAGATTCATTATTAAAAGAAAATAAAGATTTAAAGAAAGAATTTAAACAAGAAAAAGAAGAATTAAAAACCACTATAACTAGTTTAGAAAAAAGCATAAAAGAAAAAGATGAACTTATAGAAAAATTATTAAATGAAATAGATAGACTAAAAAATCAAATAAATAAAAATAGTAGTAATTCTAGTAAATCACCCTCAACTGATACAGGAAAAAAAGAAAAAAGTGGAGCCAATTTATATAATTCTAGAAAAAAGACAGATAAGAAAATAGGAGGACAAAAAGGTCATAAAGGACATAGTCTTACTAAAGAGAAAGTTGAAAAGATGATAGAAGATGAACTTGTAGAAACTAGGACTATTTATCATGAAAGTAATAATAGGAATGGTAAAGATGTTACTAAGTATAGAATAGGCTTAGAAGTAAATGTTTATGTAGAAGAACATATCTTTAAACATAATCCAAATACAGAAGAAAAAATACCAAAAGAGTTTTATACAGATGTAACTTATGATAATAGTATAAAAGCTTTAACAATTGAACTTGGAACATACAATGTAGTGGCATTAGATAGATTAAGTGATTTATTTAATGTTCTTTCTAAAGGATTAATAGATATATCTAATGGTACATTAGTTAACTTTCTAAAAGAGTTTAGTCTAAAGTCAAAACCAACTTTAGACAATCTAGAAAATGATTTATTAAATAAAGCTTTAATGCATACAGACGAAACAACTAACGATAATAAATGGTATATAAGAAATTATAGTAATAGTGAAACAGTAATTTATAAACCTCATAAAAATAAAGGGCATAAACAAATAGAGGAGCATGATATTTTAACAAGATATACTGGGGGTATTATGCATGATCATGATACTGCAATGTATAAATATGGTTCTAATAACTATGAATGTAATGTTCATTTGGGAAGATATTTAGAAGAGATAATTCAAAATGTCTCCGAAGTTACTTGGCCGAAAGATTTAAAAGAATTAATATTTAAAGCATATCATGATAGAAAAGTTTTAATAAAAAAAGGTTGCAAATCATTTTCTAATATAAAAACTAATGAGATTAGTGCAAAATATGATGAGATTATATCATTAGCCAAGAAAGAAAGTAAAAATATTAAATCTACATATTATAAAGAAAAAGCACTTAAACTTATTAGAAGATGCGAAAAATATAAAGATAATCACTTGGCTTATATATATGATTTTAGTGTTCCTTTTGATAATAATCCAAGTGAAAGAGATTTAAGGATTATTAAAATTAAAACTAAAATATCTGGAGGATTTAAAAATATAAATAGTGCTGAAGCATATTGTAATGCAATTAGTATTATAAAAACATCTCTTAAAAGAAAGATTAATCCTTTTGAATCTATTAAAGATATATTTAACAATAAAGTATTATTTGCAAACTAAAAAGAGCAATTTTTGTATAATTACTCTTTACTTTTGCGTGTCATAGTCTGAATAGTTACCTTTTATTTTATTTAAAACATCCATAACTTCATAAAAGACTTTATGACTATTATCTTTTTCTTTACTCATATTAGGTCCTACAAAATCATTGATTTCTTTTAATACTAAATCTATATTATCCTTATTAACTTTATCCCTAATCAATTGTAAACAAGTATTTTTATAACCTCTTACCATAATACCTGCTAAAGCTTTATAATATGATTTTTCTGGCAAGTTAGATTTCTTATAGAAATACATTGCCATTTCATCCGTCATTTTTCTTTTATTAGTTAAAATTATTTTATTAGTCCTAAATACACCATTAGGAGCAGAGTTACTTGAAACATTAATAATCTCTGCATCCTCTGGTATTATTACATCATATAAAGTATCTCCTCTAACTAACCATCTAAATATCTTATCTTCAGTCGAAAAATTAAATCCACCCATTTCTTTAGAATTGTTAGCATTAGGATTAAAGTTTTTGGCAATATTTACTTCATCAATTTTATATTTTAAGTTATCATTAGCACCACTAACGTCATCAAACATAACTTTTAAATACTTTGCACTCATATAATTATTACACTTCCTATTTTTTATTATCTCTAACAGTTACATATCTTTGATTGCTAGCTTTAATATGTTTTTTATTCTCATATTCTAGCTTGCCCTTTAAAATCAATGGATTAACTATTTTTCTACTTATATAACTTCTAGATTTAATATTCAAATATTCTTTAATTTCCTTAGCAGATTTAGGTTCCCTACAAAAATCTAAAACTTTATTATATAATTCTAATACTTGTTCACTTACTTGTTCACCGACTTGTTCACTTGCTTGTCCACTTTGTGTATCACTTTCTGTATCACTTTCCATATTATATATAGTATTTATTATATTTTGTTGTCCACCAACTTGTTCACTAATACTATCAAGTTCGAAATTCATACTATTCCTAAATATAACTTTAAAACTTCCTCTTTCTTCATAAAATTCTGGTTCAGGTAATTCATACTTTTCCATTTCTCTTTTCATAGTAGGAATACCTGTATGCCTGTTTTCTATAACAGAACCCTTTTCTTCTAATATTCTAACTATTGTAGGATTCCTTGACTCCATTATAGTATCAGTTCCAAGTTTTTCTATTTTATTAGCACCATATAATGCTCCAGGATTTAAAATCTCTACTCTATCTTCATACATATAAACAGAAATAAAGGCGCTTTCTGTTTCTTTACTATAATCCCTGTG
>CALVIP010000096.1 GCA_944331715.1 uncultured Bacilli bacterium | reverse complement strand
TTTATAATATATTTTTTCTTTAACTTTATCTATATTGATATTAGAATTCTTTTCTATAGCAAGTAGGATAGGTATAATATCATTACCACAGATACAAACATCATAATTAACAAAGTATTCTCTTCCATATGATGCTTTTTCTTTCTTTAGTTTTTCTTTATATGATATATATAAATAATCATCCTTAAATATATGATTTTCTAAAATGTATTGATAATCTATATCAACAATTCCACTGGTTTTTAGATATCCTGTCATATACTCTATAACCCTACTGTGAATTTCAATATAATCATCTGTAAGGTCTTCTTTTTTTATTTTTGTCTTGTATCTACCTTTAGAATAAAGATATTCTGTATCGGTATCAACAGGTCTTCCATAACCTCTATCAAATTTACCTTTGGTATAAATAAATGAGTTTAATCTTTTCATATTTGTTACCTCCACATTTGATATAACAGTATCACTGGAGTAACTCGGTGTCAAGTATTTTATTTTTGTATTCTGTAAAATACAAAATTGTACTTTTCAAAATTTTTGTTTTGTGTAAAATAAAAAGAAATAGACTAAAATCTACTTCTATGTTTTATTCTTTTCACTCTACCATGTGTATTACTAGTTGTATCAGCATTTCCTTGATTCAAAAATGCAGGATTTACTTTATACATATCTAATTCTACTTTGTCTGAGTGTTCCATTTTTCTTTTTATATCTTTATCATATTCTGCCATATTATGATTAATATTTTCTAATATTACATTAAGTTCTTCCTGTGTAATTTTTCCCATAAATGTACCTCCTGTGCCATTAATATAACATATTTCTTCTTATTATTAAATACTAAAATTCATCTAATAATGGGAAAGTTTTTTCACTATTTAGAAAATAATATATTTTTTCTAAAACTTGATAATAGTAATCTATCTTTCCATCATTTTGATTAGCATTTAAGATATTAAATAAATCTAGGTATACTTTTTTTACAATACTCTTATCATTACTCATTATTAACATAATATTGTATAATCTTGTAAATACCATTTCTAAATTACAGGCAGTTGAGATTTTACCTTCAAGCATAGCAATTTCTTTAGCTTTATCAATAGGTATTTCAGGATATGCAGTAACTATTTCATTTACTACTAGACTTATTCTATCTTCTTCTAATAAGTTACCATTGTATTCATACTGCATTATTTTCTAACCTTTCTAACAAATGTCTTTTCTATGGCATTATTAATTCTAGAAGCATCAAGATAAACTGTATTATCTTCTCCTGTAAATACTTCTTCTAAATAAATTGTTCTTACATTATTCATTATAGTTTGCAAACTTCTTGCACCTGTATTTAATTTATAAGCAGCATTGACTATTGCTTCATAAACGTCATCTGCTATTATTGGTGTTTTCCCATATGCAATTATCCATTTTTCGAAACTTTTAATCGGACTTATTGTAGATTCTTTTAAAATTCTTAGTAAATCATAACTAGAATATTCCTCAGTGTGAAGAAAGGTATTAATTCTACCAACTAATTCTTTTTCAAGACCAATATTAATTAAATCATCAGGTTCAATGGTATAGGTGTCGCCATTAATCATTTTATTTTTTCTTAGTTCTGTTAAAGCTCCTAAGAAGATAAAGGTTAAGTTTGAAGTATCAAATTCAATCTTTTTTTGGTCCATTATATTTTCACCAACATTTATCTCATAAATACCTCCACCTGTAAAATCTAACAATTGTTGCTGGACGGCTTTTTTCATATCTAAACCATAGCCATTTTCACGATTATAAGCTAGTTTGTCAAATTCATCTAAGACAATGATACCTCGTTCAGCTTTTTCTAAATTATTACCAGCTTTTCTATACAATCTTATTAGTATATTAACTATATCATCACCTCTATAACCAGTTGATGAATAATTAACAGCAGATGATGTAACTAAGGGAATATTTAATCTATTTGTAATCTCTCTTGTTATAGCAGTCTTTCCTGTTCCGGATGATCCATCAAGAAAAATTACAGAACGTTCTCCATCATTCAAGTCTATGTCTGAGGTTATTTTTTGATTATTAATTATATTATAAAATAAATATTTCGTTACTTCTTCTTGGCCAATAAATTTTGCTTTTGTTGCATCAAGTATAGATAGTAATTCTTCTTTATTAACAGTAAATGTGTTCTGCTTTTTTTCTTCTTTTTCTTCATCAAATTCAGAAAAGAAATCATCTTCAGTATTTTTAACTTGTAATATTCCATTTATCTTAATATAATTTCTTATAGCATCAAAACACGGATGAGTTGAAATATATGCTACTGTATTTATATTATCACTAAAATATTTGATGAAATATTCTATTACTTTAGAACCTGCAACAGTTCTTCTCATATAATGAAATATAATTTCAGGTCTTAATTCTTTAAAAGAATAGATACCTGCTTCTTCATTTAGGATACTAATTAAATCTAATCTAAATTTTTTGTCATAATATTCTCTATAATCATTGCTTTCTAATGGTTTAATATTTTCTTTTTCTGTATTAACAAAAGAAAATAAATCATCTGCTTTAATATCATCATACTCTTTTAAAATATTAGTCAAATTAGTATTAGATATAAAACTAGCGATAAACATTGAAAAGACTTTTTTATCTAGTCTTGAAAAAGTATATTCTATTGTTTTATAACCGTCTTTTATTTCTCTAGTAATTTCTATATTTTCAATACTTGAATAAATATCCATTGCTTTGTTTAGAAAAATTTTTGTCTCTTCATTAAGGCTTTCATATGAAAACATGCGTTAAGCACCCCCCATAGAACAGATTATATCACGTTAATAAATTATAATAAAGACTTACTTTTTTAAGTCTTA
>CALVIP010000095.1 GCA_944331715.1 uncultured Bacilli bacterium | reverse complement strand
CCAACCACAGTATCTCTTAAATAAAATTACTTAACATTGTCTCTTGTCATCGACTTGATTTTATTATAAGGCTTACTCTAATTTTTTACAAGTGTTTTTTACTTAGTTTCTATTATTAATTTAATAGCAGTTCTTTCTTCTCCATCAATTGCTATATCAGTAAAAGCAGGAATACAAACGATATTTTTACCAGCTGGTGCTAAAAATCCTCTTGCTATTGCTATGGCTTTAATCGCTTGATTTAGCGCTCCTGCTCCTACTGCTTGTATTTCTACACTACCATTTGCTCTAAAAACATTGGCTAGTGCTCCTGCTACTGAATTAGGGTTTGATTTTGATGAAACTTTTAGTGTTTCCATAATTTTATCATCCTTTCTTTTCTAAAATATTCTATGAAGCTTTTTAGAAAGAAAGAACAAAAAAGAGTAAAATATATTACCCTTAAAATAAACTCTCTATTTCTTCTTCTTTTTTTGGAGTAGAAGGAACCTCTGTTTGAGGTGTACTCTCAGTAACAGTAGGTACCACTGTTTCTTGATTTGAAACTTCTACCTTAGGAGTCTCTATTGTAGGTACTTCTACTTGTGGAGCGGTAACTGTTACTGGTTCTACAGTTTCAACTGTTGGTTCTTTTTCTACTGTTGGAATAGTTGGTGTAACAACAGGTGGTTCTTGACTATTAATTGTTGGTATAGCACCTGTATTTTCTAATGGATTAGCACCTCCATAAATTGGACGATGTTCCTCTCCTGGTACTTCTATTTTTGGAATTACAGGACTAACACCCCCATAAATTGGTTTTGGTTCTTCCTTTGGTATTTCTACTTGTGGTGTAGATTCTTCTTTATCAACAATAGTAATAGTTGGTGCTTCTGCTACATCCATATTAGAATTATTTACAGGTTCACTAACTACAGGTGTAGGTGACACAACATTCACTGTATCAACATTATTTATTGGTTCATTAGCATTACTATTACTATTTATATTTGATTGCACTTCTTCCATAGGAGTAATAACAGGTTCTACTGGTTTAGGCACTTCTACTTGTGGAACTTCTGTTTGAACAACAACAGGCTCTTCAGCTTTTACTATAACTTCCGCTGGAGCATTTTCTACTGTTGGAACAGGATTATTCACAGTGTTAGTATTTATACTAGAATTGTCTGAAACAGTATTACCAGTATCAACAGATTGTGCTGGAGTCTCTGCAGTTGGCATAACAACTGGTTCTGTAGCGACAGTGGCATCAACTGTTGGTGTAGAGACTACTGTATTATTATCAGTAGTGACTGCAACATTTTGTTCTTCTCCCTTTTTATTCTTCTTACCTTTTTTACTTCCCGTTGCAATAAAAATAACTAAGGCAATTAAAAGTAATAATACTCCTCCTGTTATTAACATACCTGGAATTGATGTAAAAAAGCTTAAATCAAAATTAGCTAATATCATATAACTTCCATCTCCCTTATCTTATATATTAAATCATAACAAAAAAGAATATAAAAAGCAATTATTTTTTATAATATTAGACAAATGTTGTAAACTTCTAAAGTGCTAAGTTAGAAATAATGTCTTTATACTTACAAAAATATCCTTCTTTTGGCAGTATTGTAAAACTTAATTTTTCTTTTGTAGTAGGATGAGTAAATTCTAATTTATAAGCGAATAAAGCTAGAGAATATTTTCCTTTACTACCATACTTTTCATCACCTAGTAAAGGATGATTATGATATGAAAATTGCACTCTTATTTGATGATGACGTCCTGTTTCTAGATTTATTTTGACAAGGGTATTATTATCTTTAGTAGCAAGAACCTGATAGTTAAGACTAGCAAGTTTACCATCTTTACTATTACTAACTTTACTTCTATACTCTTCTCTTTTTAAATAATCAAGATACTCTCCATCAGAATTTATTACTCCTTTACAAACAGCAAGATAAGTCTTTTTAAACTCTCTATTCCTAATAGTCTCTGATAATCTTCTAGCAGCTTTACTAGTCTTGGCAAAAACCATAACTCCTCCGACATTTTTATCAAGACGATGAACAAGACCTAAATAGACATTGCCAGGTTTATTGTACTTTTCTTTAAGATATTCTTTTAAAATAGTTAACATATCAGGAGTATTAGAACCATCACTTTGACTTAACACCCCTACTTTTTTCTCTACTACTAATAAATGATTATCTTCATATAAAATATTAATCATAACTTTCCCATCTTCCATATATACCACAAGGTAATATTAAGTTATTGTCTGTTATTTTAAGACCTATCTCACTACTACTAACAATTCCTTTATATTTTTTATTTATAGTTGTAAGTAATAGATTCTCTAAAGATGTTTTAGATAGACCTGTTGTATAAGAGTTAATGATAAAGAATAAAGGTTTATCACTTAATATTTCAAGGCATAGATTAACAAGATTAGTTAAATCTTTTTCTATATCCCAAACCTCTCCATTAGCGCCTCTTCCATAACTAGGAGGATCCATAACAATAGCATCATACTTATTTCCTCTTCTTATTTCTCTTTTGACAAACTTAACAACATCATCTACTAAATAGCGAATAGTCCTATCTTTAAGTCCTGATGATATTACATTTTCTTTACAAACTTCTACCATACCCTTTGATGAATCTACATGAGTAACAGATGCTCCTGCTTTTAAACAAGCGACTGAGGCTGCTCCTGTATAACCAAAAAGATTTAAGACTTTAATATGTCTTTTAGAATTAGTTATTTTATTCATCATATACTCCCAATTAACCGCTTGTTCTGGAAATATACCAGTATGCTTAAAGCCCATTTGCTTAATATTAAAAGTTAAATCTTTATAATTAATAGTCCAAGTACTAGGAATCTTTCT
>CALVIP010000094.1 GCA_944331715.1 uncultured Bacilli bacterium | reverse complement strand
GAAGAACAAGTTAGTACTTATCATAATATTAAAACATTACAAGAAGCAGGATTTACTTTAAAAGAAATAAAGAATATTCTTGATAATCCTAAGGATAATAATATTATTAAAGAAGTTAAAAAACTAACTGAAGATTATCAAGATAAGCTAAAGAAATTAGAAGAGATAAAAAATAAATTAAGGGGGGAAGCTTATATGGAATTAATTAAAAATCCTAAATTTGTTATGATAGGGGAGTTTAAGGAATTAAAGACAAGAGATGATTTTAAGAAAGAATTAGAACTTATCGATAAGAAAATTGATGAAAAGAGTTATACTAATCTACCTAGTGTTTTAATTAGTTATGAAGTAGGTTTTAAAGAAAGTGATATTACTTGTTTTATAGGTAGAGTCTTAAGTAATGATTTAAAAACTAATTATGGATTTATTAATAAACTTCAAAGTATGAGATTAGAAGTATTAACTGATAATGTTGTAGAAACTTTATTACATACATCTAGTAATGATGAGGTAATAGATGCTTATAAAGAAATGATTAAGTATGCAAATAACAATAATATTCAAATAAGAGGAGAATTTATAGAAATATATAATAGTGATAGAACTGATATATATGTAGAAGCTTATGACTTAACTAAAGATAATGAAGATGCTTTAATTCATATGAAAAAATTAGAAGAGAAATTTAAAACTACTGAACCTACTTATGATTCTAAATATATAGGTAAGTGGATATTACAGGGACAAATAGTAGAACCATATAAATTATTTAATCCTAATAAAGAACATTTTATGCCTGATACTAAATACAAAGAATTAATTTTATATAAAGATGGTACAACTAATTATGACAATGTAACTTGGAGAGATGATTATTTAATTATAGAAAATAATGGTAAAATAATAGATAATCGTTTATATCAGGAAACATCAAATGATGGAACTAGATATTTAGGAATATTTATGAATGATCTAAATATTAATGCAAGACCTTATAGATATTATTATAAAGAAGAGAATAATGATTAATTCTTTTCTTTTTTTGTTGTGGTTATTAAAACAAGAATATATAATATTGTTAATAGAGGTGAAAATATAATGTCTAAAGTAAGCAATGTACTTACTATGCTTGAATATTTAAGTACTGGAAGAAAATATACTATTGCAGAACTATCAGAAAAGTTAGAAGTAAGTCCTAGAATGATAAGAGTTTATAAAGATGATTTAGAAAAAGCAGGTATTTATATAGATACTATTAAAGGACCTTATGGAGGGTATGTTTTAACTCAAAATATAAATGTACCTAAAAGATTTATTACTCCCAATAATATAAATGTAGAGAATAAAGAGATGTTTAATTTAGTAAATAGAGCGATTAAAGAAAAGAAAAAATGTTTTATTGAGTATTATTCTAAAGATAAGAAAGATATATCTAAAAGAACTATTAGGCCATATGATTTAATTTTATTAGGTAATGAATGGGGAGTTGCTGCCTACTGTGAATTAAAAGAAGAAATAAGGCACTTTTATATAAATAGAATAAAGTCCTATAAAATTATTAGAGAAATTTAATAACTGACATATATATTTCCTCTTCTTTTGTTAATATGTAATTAAGGAAGGAGAGAAGTGATATGGAAGATTTAACTTATGTTACAGGAAATTATGGTAAATATATTTCTGTAAAAGAAAAATTTGATAGATTTGGTGTATTAATTAATTATTTTAAATGTGATATGAAAGAACCAGAGATTAATGATATTGAAGTTATATCAAAAGAAAAAGCAAGAAAAGCATATGAAATAGTAGGTAGACCTGTTTTTGTAGCAGATACAGGTTTTTATATTGAAAATTATCCTAATAACCCTAATTATCCAGGAGCTTTTGTTAAAAGAAGTGGAGTTAGTTCTAATATAGATAAATTGCTTGAAGTTATGAAAGACGTTACTAATAGAGCATGTAAATTTATTGATTGTTTAACCTTTTATGACGGGGATGATTACTATACCTTTTATGGAGAAAGTAAAGGGACTTTATCACTATCAATACGTGGTAACATAGAAAGAAAGGCTAAATCTAATTTATGGAGCGTTTTTATTCCCATAAATCATGATAAAACTTTAGCAGAAATGACTGATTATGAAAGAAATCATCGCCATGATAATCATACATCTGCAACAGATGAATTTATAAATTGGTATGAAAATAAATATTTAAAAAAGAAAAATAAAATATTAAAACTTAATTAGGAGATGATACTTATGGAATTAGTTGATATTTATAATGACAAACATGAGAAATTAAATTATACTAAAGATAGAAAAGAGTTAACAGAAGGAGGATTTAGACTATCTTGCTTTGTATGGATTATTAATGATAATGATGAACTCTTGATACAACAGAGAGCTTCTACATCTAAAAAATATCCTAATAAGTGGGAAACAGCATCTGGTGGTGCTCTTTTAGGTGAGGATGCAATTACAGGGGCAATTAGAGAGTTAGATGAAGAATTAGGAATACAAGTAAATAAGGAAGATTTAAAATTTATTGGTTCATATACTCGAATAAATGATTTTGTTGAAGTGTTTTTATTGAAATCTAATATTGATATAAAAGATTTAAAATTACAAGAGGATGAAGTACAAGATGTTAAATGGGTTTCTATAAAAGAATTTGAAAGTATTATAGAAAGTGGTAATGGTATTGATACAGTATATTTAATCTTTAAAGAATACTATGAAAAGTATTATAATAGATATGTAGTATTTGAAGATAGTAAACCAGTTTTTAAAAAGTATAATAATTAGGAGATTGATATGAGTAAACTAATTTATTTAACAACTAATCCTCATAAAGTTGAGGAAGCAAATGAATTTTTTGGAAAGAAATATGGTTTTAACTTGGAAGTAATGAATCCAGATTTTGAAGTGAT
>CALVIP010000093.1 GCA_944331715.1 uncultured Bacilli bacterium | reverse complement strand
GACAAAAGAGCATGATCACACCCAATATCTAAAGGATATGAAGAAAGGGGAACTAAATCCCCTATTGTTTTTAATCTGTTATTTATTTTCATCTAATCTGTTAGGAAATCCTTTAGTTTACGAGATCTAGATGGATGTCTTAATTTTCTTAATGCTTTCGCTTCTATTTGTCTAATACGCTCTCTTGTAACCCCAAATATTTGTCCTACTTCTTCTAGAGTTCTACACTGTCCATCATCAAGACCAAATCTTAGTCTTAATACTCTTGCTTCTCTATCAGTTAAAGTTGCAAGTACACTAGTAAGTTCTTCTTTTAACATTTCTTCTGTTGTATATTCTTCAGGTCCTACCATTCTATCATCTTTTATAAAGTCTCCTAAATGAGAATCATCTTCTTCACCAATAGGAGTTTCTAATGCTACTGGATCTTGACTGATTTTATATACTTCACGCACCTTTTCTACAGGCATTTCAAGTTTTTCAGCAATTTCATCATCAGTTGGTTCTCTATTTAACTCTTGAGTAAGTTGTCTTTGAATTCTTGCTAGTTTATTAATTGTTTCTACCATATGAACAGGTACTCTAATTGTTCTAGCTTGATCTGCAATCGCTCTAGTTATCGCTTGTCTAATCCACCATGTAGCATATGTAGAAAATTTATAACCCTTAGTTGGATCAAACTTCTCAACGGCTTTCATCAAACCAATATTACCTTCTTGGATTAAATCTAAGAAAAGCATTCCTCTACCTACATAACGTTTGGCAATTGATACAACTAGACGAAGGTTAGATTCAGCTAATATTCTTTTCGCTTCCTCATCACCTTCAACAGCTCGCTCAGCATATTCAAACTCTTCATCACTATTAAGTAGAGGTATTCTACCTATTTCTTTTAAATACATCCTAACAGGATCATTTATTTTAATATCTTTTGACATTGTTAAGTCTTCAGATTTAGTATGTTCAGTAATCTCTTCACCACTAGCATCATCACTACCATCTTCTGATACTATATCAATACCTTCGGCAATTAAGCTATTATATAGGTCATCAAGACTATCACTATCGATTTCTAGACCTTTTAATTCTGATGCTAGTTGTTCATAAGTTATATAGCCTTGTCCTTTTCCTAATTTAATAAGTTTCTCTTTTCTTTGTTCCATTGTTTTAATTTCTTCTACCATTTTAACTCTCCCCTATTCTTAGTTTTCTAATCTCTTCAGCGTATTTCACTTGCATTAACGGATCTGTTTCATTTTTAATTTTCTCTTCTAAATTGTTAATTGTCTTCTTAAAATTATACTCTCTTATCACTTTAAAGTAATCATAGAGTTCTTCTTTAGTAAGAGTAGTATTTAAGTCCATCTCTAATACTTCATTTAAGAGATTAAGTAACTCCCCTTTAGGTGTTAAGTAAGTATAAAAGTCTGCTTCATTAATAAACCCATACTTATGATAAAAATAAACAATTTCACTTTCTAATGCTCTTAAAGCTTCGGTAGGAAACACTAAATGTTCATCTTCTACCATATCTATTATATCTTGTTTATTTAGCATATAATATATAATATTGAGGCTTGCTTTTTGATACTTATCTTTTTTCTTAGGTTGTACTTTTCTAGGAGTAGTAACCACTTCTTTTTTTATCTCTTTATTGTTAACTAACTCCTGAAAACTTTTTTCTAGGGTATTATAACCTATTTCAAACTTTTTTGCAAGGTCTTTTAGTATAATTTCTGTTCTAATAGTATCATTTATTTTAGAAGCTTCTTCTAATACTTCATGAATATAGTTAGCTTTCTCTTCACTACTAGCAAAGTTACGATTACGAGATAAGCTTTTTATTTTAAAGTCACTATAGTAAATAGCATTATTTATCAAACTTTGAAAAGCATCTTTACCATTCTTTAAGATATAGGTATCAGGATCATCTTCTCCCGGAAGTGTTATTACTTTAACTTCTATTCCCTCACTTTTAAATAATTCTCCATTAGCAAGTGTTGCTTTAACTCCTGCTTCATCACCATCAAAGCAAAGAATAATATTATTAGATAGTCTTTTAATCTCTTTGATATGGTCTTTAGTTAAGGCAGTACCCATAGTAGCGACAGTATTTTTAATACCAACAGTACTTGCTCTTATAATATCCATAAAGCCTTCCATGATTATAACAGACTTTTTAACACGGGCTTCTTCTTTAGCGATATGATAGTGATAAAGAAGCTTACCTTTTTTAAAGAGTTCTGTCTCTTTAGTATTAAGATATTTATTTTGTTTACCACTAGTTATAATACGGCCACTAAAACCTATTACTTTTCCATTTAAATCATGTAAAGGAAACATAAGTCTTGAATTATATATATCATGGTCTTCATTACTAAGTCCTATTTTATTAAGTAAATCAACAGAATGTCCCTTCATAGTAAGTAATTTAGTAAGATCATCTCTCATCTTTAGAGAATATCCTATTTCAAATTCTTTAATAGTATCATCATCAATGCTTCTATTCTTTAAATATTCCCTTGCGCCTTCTCCTTCTTTACTAAGTAAATTGTTTTGATAATATTTATTAGCAAGATCATATATTTTATACCATTCATCATATTTAGTTGATACTTTTTTAGTTTTAAAGCCACTTAAGGTAATACCAACACGGTTTGCTAAGTCACTTAACACTTGATTAAACTCTTTATGTTCATAGTTCATTAAAAAGGTAAAGACATTACCAGTCGCATGACAAGAGAAGCAAGTATAGATTTGTTTTTCCCTGGATACACTCATAGAAGGATTAGTATCATCATGAAAAGGACATACTCCAAAATAGTTTTTACCACGTTTTTCAAGAGGAATCTTCTCACCAATAACATCAACAATATCATTTTTTCTTCTAACTTCATTAATAATATCTTGATTATTGTTCATGAATATCCCTCCTTACCAATCTATCAATTATTTTA
>CALVIP010000092.1 GCA_944331715.1 uncultured Bacilli bacterium | reverse complement strand
AAAAAGATACGTTTTACTCTTGTACTGCAAATTATTACATGATACTATATTTATATAGCATTTAATAACTAATCATAGGGCGACTTAATTTCTTATGTTTAAGAAAGGGCAGCATACTATGAATGAAGAAGTAAATAAAAGTAAAATAGAAATAATAACAGAATTTATTTTTTCTATTATTACTCTTATTTTAACAGCATTAATATTTGTATTAATACTTTTTAAATAGTGTTTAATAGAGTTATTAGATGCTATTTTTCTATTGTAAAATAATGACTAGATACTTGACGAATATTATTACTAATGATAAATTTTAAGTAATGAAAATAAAATAGAGGTGTTAGTTATGGCTTATATTAAATTTAAGGAGTTATCTAAATATTTTGATTTTAAAGAAGAGATTGCAACTGATAAATTACCGGATTATGCTAGGGAATATGTTAGTAGTAAAGAGACTATTTTAGGTAGTTATAAAAATAGTAAGGATTATGCTGTTTTTACAGATAAAAAAATGATTTTATTTGATAGAGATACCCTTGCTGTCTATTATAAAAAAATACATATCTTTCCTTATACATCAATATCTAGTAGTGCTATTAACTTTAAACCTGGTAAAGTAGAACTCCTTTTTAGTTTTGATAGTGGATATCAGTTACATATAAACTTTATTGAAATGAATCATAATAAGAAAGAGAAACTTAAATCTATATATAAAATAATGATGGAAACTAAGCTTTATTAATAGCTTTTTTTCTTTTCTTGTGTTATAGTAATACATGATGTGAAAAGGCGGTGTTTCTATGACTGATGAGTTATTAAGATATGTTAAACAAAGTGATTTAGATAAAGGAATAAATTATGATAATAGAAAGGTTAGATATGTTGGTAGTTATCAGGATTTAGGTTATACTACTAATCGTTTTATTGTGTCTTCTGAACATACATTAAAATCATATATAGTAACAGTAGAAGTTGATAGTGATGATAAAGAAATATCAGATATAACCTGTACTTGTCCTCAATTTACTTTAACAGACTCATGTAAACATGTCGCTGCAGTACTTACTAAATTTCAAGGAGAATATTTTCTATTCGATGAAAAAGAACATAATAACATTCTTGCTTCTGTTTTACTAAATGAATTAAAGAGAACTTCTCTTGATAAAAACATTGTTAAAAAAGAAGCAAGAGTTATTCCTTATTTAAAATTTGAAAGCTATTATAATTATTATAGTTACTATGATAGTGAATCTTTTGAATTAAGATTTAAAGTGGGTACTAATAAACTTTATATGTTAGGTACTAAAGTTAATGCTTTTATAGATAGATATCGTAATGGTGGAGAAGTTAAGTTTGGTAAAGAGTTTGTATTTAGTAATAAAGAATACTATTTTAATAGTGAAAGTAAAAGACTAATAAACTTTATAGAACTTGCATACTCAAGACTTTATAGATATGATTCATACTTAGTACCTACTAAAACGAGTTTAGATGACTTATTTTCTATAGTTGATAGTATTTATGTAGAAGGATTTAATATTAATAGAGAATTACCTGTTGTTAATCATTTGCCATTTACTTTTAAAATTATTAAAGAAGATGATAATCATATCTTAAAAATAGACTATGATTTAACAAAGTTAAAGAAGTTAACTAATGATTATAGTTACTTAATAGATAAAAATGGTATTTATAGATTGAATGAAAAAGAAACTATACTTGCTAGTAATATTATGGAAGAAGGGGTAGATAGTTTAACTTTCTCTGATAAGAATTTTAAAGGCTTTAAAGATTATGTAATTCCTAGTATAAAAGATAAAGTAGAACTTGATGAATCAGTAGATGATTTAGTTATAGTTAAGACTCCTTCTGTAAAGTTATATTTTGATATATTAGAACTATATATAGAATGTAAAATCATCTTTACTTATGGTGATATAGAGGTAAATTATTTAGATAAAGATAATAGTAATGTTGTTAGAGATAAAGAGTTTGAGCGAAGTGTCTTCTTAGAACTTACTAAGTATGGTTTTGATAGTGAACTTAAACTTTATGATATAGATGAAGTAGGTTATTTTTTAGAAAATGGGATAGATGAGTTAACTGATACTTATGAAGTATTTACTAGTGAGAAGTTAAAGAATACAAGTTTAATTAAGAAAGTAAAAGGTTCTACATCTTTTAGTATAGGTACTGATAATATCTTAAATTATGAATTTAAACTTGATAATGTAAGTCCTAGTGAGTTGGATGATATCTTTTTAAATCTAAAGAATAAGAAGAAGTACTATAGATTAAAAAGTGGTGATATCTTAGATTTATTAGATCCATCTATTAAAGAGTTAGAAGAGTTAAAAGAAGATTTTGATTTAGATGAAGAGAAGGGTGAAATACCTAAGTTTAGAGCATTGTATCTAGATAGTTTAAGAAGTAAAAATAGATTTATTAAGACTAATAACTTGTTTGATAAGTTTGTTAATAATTTTAAAGAATATAAGAATGCAGATATTAAGTTTACTAAAGATGAAGATAAACTACTTAGACCTTATCAAAAAGATGGTGTTAAATGGCTTTATAACCTATATAAATGTGGTTTAGGTGGTATACTTGCTGATGAGATGGGACTTGGTAAGAGTTTACAAACTATCATCTTTATTCAAAGAGTGTTAGAAGAAGATAGTAATGCTAAAATATTAATAGTTTGTCCTACCGCTTTAGTCTATAACTGGGATAATGAGTTTAAAAAGTTTAGTGATGATATTAAAAGAAGTATCTTTGTAGGATTAAAGAAAGAAAGACATAAGAAGTTAGGTTGGTATGAAGGTAATGTTTATATTACTAGTTATGGATTACTTAGAGAAGATTTAGATATCTATAAAGAGATGAACTTTAAAGTTATGATTATAGATGAAGCCCAAAATATTAAGAATCCAACTGCTATGTTAACTAAAGCGGTTAAGAGTATTAATAGTGAAGTTAAACTTGCTTTAACAGGAAC
>CALVIP010000091.1 GCA_944331715.1 uncultured Bacilli bacterium | reverse complement strand
GGCTGTTAGCTCAGTTGGTAGAGCAATTGACTCTTAATCAATGGGTCTAGGGTTCGAATCCCTAACAGCCCACCATTATATAGAGATTTAACTAGGCCTTTTGGCTTAGTTTTTATTTACTTAATAAAGTGCAGGGGGAAATAAAATTATGATGTCGGAGCAAACAATTAAATTAATAGAGCTAATAAATGAAGGAAAAACTTGCAATGAGATATGCCATATCCTAAATATTTCAAATAAGCAACTTTATAATAACTTGACTATTTTACAGAATAAAGGTTTTCATTATAGAAGAAAATATTATTCTAATGGTGCAATTGTATATAAACCTATTAAAAGCAATGCTGGACTTGGAGAATTTTATAGCAAAAAAGATATAAGCATAATAACTTCTCATAATGAAGTTGAAATAAACACTCTAGAAATTTCTGATTTGCATTGTGGTAATGAATTGGAAAGATTAGATTTATTAGATAGGGTTTATAACTATTGTATTAAAAATAATATACATATTATATTTCTTTGTGGAGATATAATAGATGGAACTTATGCAAAAGGAAATCAAAATATTAAAGACACCTATTATCAAATTGAACACGTAATTAAAAACTTTCCATTTGAAAAAAATATATTAGTTATCTCTACAGCTGGCGACCATGATTTTAGTGGTTTATATATGAATAATCAGGATATCATTACTATGTTAAAAAACTATAGACATGATATTATTGTTGGTAACTATGGCAACACATTCGTTCATTTAAAAAATGATACAATTCATCTTTTTCATAAACTTAACGGAAGTATATTTATACAAAACGATGTGGCTATCGGTTTCCATGGTCACCTTCATAAATATAGTGTTAAACAAAAAGAAGATGGTACATTACACATAACAGTTCCTTCTTTATCTAATATCAATCAACCAATGCCAACAGCAATACAATCCACTTTAAAATTTAATAAAGGTTATATAAATGAAGTATATTTAAATCAGATATATTTTGGAGATGACGATTATATTTTAAACGAAATAAAATTTAATATATCAAAAAGAAATAATATTCCAAGTTCTAGTATACTTAATGAAGAAAAAGAAAGAGAAGAAATTTTTGATGATTATACTAAAGAGTCAACTGTAGATGATAGTAAAACATTAGTAAAAAAACTCAAAGATTAAGTCAAATAGAAAAATTTAATAAAAGATATGGATTATAAAAAGATAGCTAAAAATATCATAGCTATCTTTTCTTATATTCTTTTTCTATCCACATCATAATTACTTTTACAATATAATCTACTTCCCTATCAGTTAGTTCTCTATTTTTAGGAATACCATACCATTTATTTAGGCAACCTCTACAACAAGTTGCAGTTGCATGTTCTGCTATAAAAACAGGATGTCCTCTCATAGGTGTTTGTTTACCATCATTAGGAATAACACTTGGCTTTAATCTTTTATTTATAAAGTCATAAGCATGTTCTTTAACTTTGTCTAATCCTTTTTTATCAATATATCCTATATCTTTTTCTTTAAGATGAAAACTACTTCTAAACTTTGACTTAGATAATCTATATAATAAATAATTTATATCTTGCATTAAAACACCTTCTTTACAAAAACAAATTCTATAATTATACTAACACAAGAGGTGGTATTTTTGAAAGTAGTTCATCCATTAAAACCAATTTATAATAGTGAGTCTAAAGTTTTAATATTAGGAAGCTTTCCTTCTATTAAATCAAGAGAAAATAGTTTTTATTATGCTCATCCTAAGAATAGATTTTGGTCTACTTTAGAAAAGGTATTTAAGGAAGATATTAGAAGTTCTAATCAAGATAGAGAAAAGTTTCTCTTAACTCATAAAATCGCTCTTTTTGATGTCGTATATAGTTGTAATATAACAGCATCAAGTGATAGTAGTATTAAAGATGTTATACCTAATGATATTAAGAAAATTGTTGATAAAAGTAAGATTGAAGCGATATTTACAACTGGTACTAAGGCATATAGTTTATATAATAAATATCTTCTTAAAGATGTGGGAATAGAAGCGATTAAACTTCTATCTCCATCCCCTGCTAATTGTAAAAGAGGTATAGAAGAAGTTTTAGTTAATAGTTATAGCAAAATAAAAGAATACTTGGACTAATTTATCCAAGTATTTTTATTTAACAAGTTCTTCACTATTTAAAGGAAAATCTAAATTATTAAGTAAATTTTTAACTTCATCACTTACTTTTTCGTTTTTCAACTCTACAATAACTTCACCTTTGTTATGGTCTGCTTGAACACTTTTAACTCCTTTTATCATCTTTAAAGAGTTCGTTATTCTGTTCTCGCAACCAGTACACTTTATATTAGAAACATTATATTTTATTTTCATTGTTAATCTTCTCCCTTCTTTATAATTACAAACAAAATTTCTATAAAAAATGTATCTTGTTCGATTGTTTTATTTTAATATATATGTTACATTATTAATGGAATATCTAGTTGTTTAGGTACTATCCCTTTCTAACTTATACTTTTATACTGTTGAAAGGGGAGATGGATATGAGAAAAATAGAAAAATTTCTTTGTTTAATCATTATCCTTCTTATTATTCTGATTTATTTCATTATAATAAAACTAGTACCTACTCCTTAGAGTGGTACTATTAACTTAAAATAATTTATGGGATAGTACCTAACACTCCAAAGCTAGATATTCCCTTTTTTATTTATATGTAAATTTTCTTTACGTATTCATCATATCATAAATATATCTTATTTTCAACTAACTTTATACCTTTTATACCTTAAGTTTCTTATTTTTTCTTTTCATTAGATAAAATTCTTTGCCCTTTTCACTATCAGTATCATGAACTATATTGTAATAAAATGTATCACTTAGTCTTTGAAGAGAATGTTCTTTAACACTCAACTCTCTATCATTTTTATCAGCTACAAAACCGATAAACATGTTAGGAAAGTTCTTTGCACATGATAGTCTTATGATTTGTGATACTTCAT
>CALVIP010000090.1 GCA_944331715.1 uncultured Bacilli bacterium | reverse complement strand
TTTTAATTGATAAGATAACTATAATATGTTATCTTATTTTTAGTAGTAAAGGAGAATTGTTGTATGGATATTATTAAAGAATTTAATAAAAATGATAAGATGTTTCAAAAAGAAGCAGTGGAATATGCTAAAAAGAATAAAGATGAAGTTAGTGATGTTATGTTAAGTCATTTAAAAGACTTTGTTTCTAATATGGATAAAAATAAAGAATGTCCTTTTAGTGTTGTATATGCTGTCTTTTTGTTAGCAGAATTTAAAGATAAGCGACTATTTAAAGTAATAATAGATATTTTTAGTAAAGAAGGGTATGATTTTTATAATTTGTTAGGTGACTGGGCTTATGATAATTTATCTTCTATTATAGTTAGTGTATTTGATGGAGATTTTGATTCTATAAATAAAGTTATTGAAAATAAAAATATAGATGAAAATATAAGAGGTTATTTTTTAAAGACATATGTCTATTTCTGTGATAATGGATTAATAACAAAAGATGTAGTAGAAAAATATTTATTAAAACTTCTTGATCTTTATGATTATATGGATGATGAAGATGATATGGATGGTATTTATACAGATATTATGGAAGTTATTGCAAGCCTTCATTTATTTTCTTTAATGAATGAAGTTAAGAAAATGTATTATTATGGAGTTATAAATACTATGATGATAGGTGATTATGATAGTTTTGTTGATTATATATTTAAGTATGATTATAAATTAGTTAGAATTAAGCCTATTGATGATACAATTAAGTCAATGAGTTGGTGGGCATGTTTTGATAATAGAGAAGATGTTTTTGATGAAGATAAAGTTTCAAAAATGTTTGAATCTTTTATAGAAGAAGAGACTAAAGCGAATAATATGAAAGATCCTTCTAAAGTAGGCAGAAATGATCCTTGTCCATGTGGAAGTGGTAAGAAATATAAAAAATGTTGTATTAATAAAGAAAGTAATTTTTTACCATATCAATCTTATATTACTAAGAGTTTAGATGAATATCCTAAAAAGAAAACTAGTAGTGATGAATATGATTTATATGATTTTTATAAAGAAGAATATATTGAGATAGATAAACTTTTATATAATGTGTTAAAACATAAGGCAATACCTATGTTTATTAATAGAGATTATTTAAAGGAAAATAGAATTAATATAGACTATTTAAAAGAAGCTTTTGATAAGATAAAAGTAGTTGTTAAAAATAATTCATTTAATACTATAAATGATTATGATGAAAAAGTATCTATTCATTACAGTTTATATCAATTCTTTGAAAGATATAGTAAATTACTTATGGAAATGATTAATAAACATATACCAAAAGAGAAAGAATATTTAGTGTTTTTAGAAGAATTGGTTGATTTCTTTTATGATAGTTTTGATTTAAATGATTCTAACGAAACACTTTTCTTAAATGTTAAAGATTTCTTATTTAATGCTAAGGGAAAGATAGATGAAGGAATAGAGTATTTTAAAGAAAAATTAAAAACTTGTGATTATAGTGTTAAGTTTGATGTTTATCAGATGCTTATAGAGTTATATGAAGAGAAAGATTATGACTTAGCATGTGAAAAATTAGAAGAGTATATAGATAAAGAAACTGACAATGATTTAAAAGAGTATTTAGAAGAAATGTTAGTGGATTATAGGGAGTATTGAGATGGGAATAAGTTTTAGTGTATATTTAGATGGATTTAAAAAAGATATTACAAGGGAGATTAATGTAAATGATAATTTGAATTTACAGACTTTTTGTGAATATATGATTTTATCTATGAATGGAGAGTGTAAACATCTATATCAATTGATTGTTAATGATGAATTTGCATATTTAGGACCTGGATGTTGTGTTTTTGACCCTGATATTGAAGAGATGATGGATGAAGATTTAATTGTTAAAGATTTATACTTAGAAGAAGGTGATGAACTTTTATTAAATTATGATTTTAGAAGCGATTATGATATTTATATTAAAGTAGAAAGTACTACTGATGATAGTTTTAATAAAGACTTTGAAGTTATAAATGGTAAGGGATATGGTTTATTAGAAGAGTATCATTCATTTTTTCTTGAAGACTTAGTATTGGCTAGGAAGCGGAATCCTAATGCTTATTCTAATGTAGAATATAATTTATTAGATTTTGATTTAGATAAAATAAACTATACTATAGATAATTATTTAGCTTATAAAGAAGAATTGCTTAGACCTAAGCATTATTTACTAAATGTATCATTATTAGGATTTGAAAAAGAAATTAAAAGAAAAATATCTATTGATAGTGATATTGATATTTCTACTTTATGTGAAGCGATTGTTTTATCTATGAATGGAGATTTAGAACACTGTTATGGAGTTAAAAGAGGAAAGGAATATTTAGAAGATGAAGAGATGATTAAAGATATAAATTATTTAGAATTAAAAGAAGGGCAAAGGTTAAAGGTTATTTATGATTATGGTGATAATTGGGTATTTAATGTAAGAGTTAGTAAAATTGTAGATGGTTATGGTTCTAAAAAATGTTATGTTGTTAATGGAAAGGGTTATGGTATAGTTGAAGATTGTGGAGGAGAATATTATTTAGATAGAGTTTTTAATGATGATGATAACGATTATAATATAGATGAATTTGATTTAGATGATATTAATAGCACTATTGATAAGAGATTGTTTCGTACTTTTTATGAGGTAAGTAATGAATAAAATATATTTAATTGCAGATACACATTTTAATCATGACAATATAATTAAATATTGTGATAGACCTTTTAGTGATATAGAAGAGATGAATAATACTATTATTAATAATTGGAATAGTATTGTTGGTAAAGATGATATTGTTTATCATTTAGGAGATTTTTTGTTAGGTGATAATATTAAAAATTTTCTTAGTAAACTTAATGGAAAAATATATTTAGTTAGAGGTAATCATGATGGTAAATCTATTGCTTTTTATAATAATATAGGTTTAGAAGTTGTTCCTACTAAGACTAAGTTAGATGAATATAAAATTATATTGTCTCATA
>CALVIP010000089.1 GCA_944331715.1 uncultured Bacilli bacterium | reverse complement strand
TGCTTCTGTTTTTCATCTATATAATTATTTCTAGACATCTTTAAACACTTTTTAGTTAGAGATATAACTTTAATCTCTTCCATTTTTGTAATCATAGCAACTTCACTACTAGTAAAAAATCTTTTATCAAAATAACCTAATCTAAGAGCAAGAACTAATTTTTCTTTTAAAGTACATTGCTCTACAAAGTCTCCAAAGATAGACTCTTCAAGTCTTTTGATACCTTCTAATATATCATCACTCATTTGCTCTTTAAACTCTAAATTATTAACAGAAATACTATTATCACCATTAAAACTATCCCTAGTAATAAACTCATCAGTAAAATTAGACCATAATAATTCATCTAAATTAGTACCTACAATCATATTTTTAACAACTTTAATAGTAGAAGTAGTTTTAACAAATTCTATCATCTTAGGTTGTAAGTTAAGCTTCTTTAGGATTTCTTCTTCACTTTGATAAATAAGATTATTATCTTCTATTAAACAAAACTCTTGTAAAAAGACTATTTCATTTTCTGTAAATCTAATAGCAAGATTCTTAATATAATCATCTAAGATTAGGTCAGGGAACTTTCTTAAAGCATCTCTTTTAAGAGATTCATTTTCTTCTAATTGTTTAAATAATATTCTCTTAACAGTATAATAACTCTTTTCATTCGCTAATTCTAAAGTATCTGCCATTTCCTTATCAGAAAGCTTTTTTTCTAATAGAGTAAGTAATTCTATATTTTTATCACTCAGTTTAGTTTTTCTCTTTTCCTTTATTAATACAATATGAGGATATTTTCTCTTAATCTTTAATTCCAATATTTTATTATTGTTAATTCTCGCTAATAAATCATATTTTCTATTAACAAAACTAGCTTCACTTTTAAAACCTGCTATAGCAGCAAGCTCTCTATTTGTTAAGTTTGGATTGTCATTTAAAGTTTCTAATATTTTTAACTCTATTAAAGAAAGACTTAAATCATCTTTTTTCTTTTTATTATCAACTAATTCTAAATCATTTAAATTAGTAAGAACTAAAGATACTTTTTCTAATAGATATCCACTTTCATTTAACTTATTAATAGCATTCTTTAATATACTATTAAAAGACTTAATATTTTTAAATACATCTTCCTCAATTAATTTCTCATCTTCAATTACCTTTTTATAAGAATATTCATCTACAAGTGCTAAAGCTTTAAATTCATAATATGTTAATCTAGGCATATCTATTAAAGTTTCAATACCTAAATTAGGATATAACTCATTAACAGTATCAAAAAAGTTTTTATTAGTCCTAAGTTTACTAAAGAATCTATTTCTCTTATCAACAAAACTAGCGACACTATCAAAACCAGCTTCTTTTATTTTTTCACAGGTTATTTCATTTTTATTATAACTATCTAATAATTTTAGCATTGTAATATCATCTTTATTAAGATGGGCTTTTCTTTTAAAATCACTAGTTACAATATGTTTAACTGCTATATCTTCTTTAATATCTAAAGAAATATTAAATACTTTACTTTTTCTTATAAGAGTATTCTTAATATTAGGATATCTATCTAATAAAATAGTTAAATTATTTTCTGTCTTTAATAGTTTAAAGATATTTTTTAATTCATTTTTAATATCAATAGTAGTTTTATCATATTTCTTTGCAAGGGCTTTAAAATCCATCTCTTTCTTTAGATCACCACAGTATTCTACTAATAAAATAATCTGCTTTTCAGATATAACAACTGCTTTCTTTTTAAAGTAATCATTTCTATCTTTAAGTATTTCTTTATAATTAGGAAATATTTTATCTAAATTATTATCATTATTAAGAGACTCTATAATATCTATAACCTCATCAATTTTAATAGAGAGCTTAGTAGCGATATCTATTTTAGACAAATATTTGTTATTTTCTTTAGTTAAATATAGTTTAATAACTTCATATTGAAGTTTATTTAAGTATCCGGTTTCCGTCTTTTTATCTTTATTCTTTATAACTGCTTTTATATGAAATAAGAAAGGTATCTTAACATCATCTGTATATGTATCTAAAGCATTATTAAAGATATCATTAATAATAGTATCATTGATTTCCATATTGTTTTTCTTTAACTCTTCTTTTATTTTTTCTTTAAAGAAATTACGTCTATTACTACTTTCACTTTTTAATTCATTTACTAATTCTCTGTTTTTTGACATATAAATTCCCCCTAACAAAGCATATTATATCTAAAATTTAAAAAATATGCTATACTTAATTAAAAGAAAGGACTGATTTTAATGAATATAAAAATAGAAAGAATTAATCATATGATTATGGAAGAAGTAAGTAAGATATTAATGTTAGAAGTAAAAGATGAAAGATTTAAGTTTGTAACTGTTACTGATTGTGATACTTCTAATGATTTAAGTTATTGTAAAGTATATGTAACTGTTTTAGAGCAAGAAAAAAAGGAGGAGACTTTAAAAGCTTTAAATAATGCTAGTGGTTTTATTAGAGGAGAGCTTGCTAAAAGAATAGAGATAAGAAATATTCCTGAGCTTAAGTTTATTTATGATGAATCTGTTTTCTATGGAGAGAAAATTGATAAGATTATAGATGAAATAAATGAGGGATAAGATGAATTATAAGATCTTAGTTAATAAAGATAATTTGTATGATAAAAATAATTTTTCTAATATAGAGTTTAGAAAAATAACTAATATAATAGGTGAAGAGTATTTACTTGAAAAAAGAACATTAAAGGCTTTTCTTAGTTTAAAGAAGGATTTAGAAAAAGATAATATTTTTATTGATATAATAGGTGGTTATAGAACTATAAAAGATCAAGAAATGATAATTAATGATTATATTAACAAATATGGAGAAGATTATACGAAGAAATATGTCGCTCCTATTAAAGCAAGTGAACATCATACAGGGTTATGTTTTGATATTGGCTTAATTATTAATAATAAGTTAATATATGAAAATGATGAACTATTTACTAATGAAGAGATTTATAAAATAATTATAAGTATTTTACCTAATTATGGTTTAATACTTAGATATCCTAAAGGTAAAGAAGAAATAACTGGTTATAACTATGAACCTTGGCATTATAGATATGT
>CALVIP010000088.1 GCA_944331715.1 uncultured Bacilli bacterium | reverse complement strand
GCTACTTGGAATCCATTAATTAACCAATCTGGCATTGCTTCTACTAAAGCTTTTAATGGTTCTTGTGCAGCATATACTGATAAGAATGTTAATATACCAGTAGCAATACTTGTAAGAACTATTCCATAAAAGCATAGTTTAAATAATCCTTTAATATTTCCTTCTTTAGCATAACGTTCAGCAGGACGGTTAAATGCTGTAAAAGCAGTATTTCTAACAGTCCATAAGAATTGTAATAATACTCCAAATGGATATGCTAAAGCTAAACTAGTTGCTACATTATTTCCTGTAATGTGAGCAAAAACAACAGTCATAACACTAGTTAGTAAGGCTTCAGGAACTGATGCTCCTCCAATACCTGCAATACCTGCAAAGGCAAGTTCTACCATACCACCAGCAACTAATCCTGTATTTAAATCACCTAGAATAGCACCTACTATAGGACAAACAATAATTGGTCTAAAGATAAATAGTGCTTCTAGATGTCTGTCAACAACAAAGACCATAACTACTAATGTTATAATTATTCCTTGTAATAATGTTATTTCCATAATTTTTTCTTCCTCCCTTAAAATTCTTCTTTTGGTGAATCAGGTGTATCTTGGATATAAATTTTATCAACGTGTTTCTTGATATAATTTAAATTATCAAGATCTTCTTTACTAACAGAAACCTTATCTGTTAGTTTCTTTTCACCTTCATCATAATACATATTACCAATATCTACCTCCTTTATCTTAACACCTCCTTCAATAACCCTCCTTAAATCTTTAGGAGTTTGACATATCAATAAAATGTGTTGATCAGCTGATGCCTTATCTATAATATCAATAGTCTTTTGAATCGTAAAAAATCTTGTGTCATAACCAAGTGATGATGCTGCCATTTTCATAACACTTTTCTCTATTTCATTTTCTGCAGTCTCATCATCTGCTACAACAATAAGGTTTGCACCTACCGCACCTGCCCATAGACAAACTATTTGTCCGTGAACTAATCTGTTATCAATTCTTGCTAATAAAATATTATTATCTTTTGCCATTTTATCTCCTCCTTTTAATAATACTTTCCATATATTTTTTTAGCTTCCATATCTAAATAAGCCTCTACTTCTTTTGCAGTTTTTAAAGTTAGTACTTTGTTTGCAATTTTCTCTGCTTCCTTACTATCTATCATAGATATTAATTTCTTAACTTTTAAAACCATGCTAGCATTAACACTAAATTCTTGTAATCCTAATCCAACAAGTAAGATAATTGCCAGTGGATCTGCAGCCATCTCGCCACACATTCCAACAAACTTACCTTTTTTATCACGAGAAGAGTCTATAGTCTTTTTAATAAGTCTAATAACTCCTGGATTATAGAAACTATAAAGGTTACTAACAGTTGGATTTAATCTATCAACTGCAACTGTATACTGAATTAGATCATTAGTACCAATACTAAAGAAATCAACTTCATCTATTAAAATATCACTAATAACCGCTGCACTTGGAACTTCTATCATAATACCTACTTTAATATTTTTATTAAATGGTATATTCTTACTAGCTAGTTCTCTTTTCGCTTCATCTAGTATCTCATTAGCTTTATAAACTTCTTCAAGTGATGATATCATTGGATACATTATCATAACATTACCATAGCAACTTGCTCTTAAAATCGCTCTTAAACTTACTTTAAAGAACTCTTTATTATCTAAACAATATCTTATCGCTCTATATCCTAAGAAAGGATTTTGTTCTTCACCAATATCTATATAAGGACATTTCTTATCCCCACCAATATCAAGAGTTCTAATAATTAATGGTTTACCATTAAGTTTTTCTGCAAATGTTTTATAAACATTAAATAAGTAATCTTCTTCAGGAGCAGTACTTCTATTTAAGAATAAGAACTCAGTTCTAAACAATCCTATTCCATCAGAATTTACTTCAAGTAATTTATCAAGTTCTGATAAATCTCCTGCATTTGCAGTTATTTCTAAGCTTTTATTATCTTTAGTTAAAGACGGTTTATCTTTCATCTCTTGCAATGATGCTTTAAGTAATTCTTCTTTTTTTATTTTCTCTTTAATAGCATTAATATTAGTATCTGTTAGATTATTTTCAATAAAGCCTTCATTACCATTTACATAGATTAACTCTCCATCTGTTAGAGTTTTACTAATCTCTTTTATACCAAATACAGAAGGAATTCCAAGAGTTGATGCAAGTATAGCCACATGACTTGTCTTACCACCTATTTCTGATACTATTCCTTTAACATGACCTATGTTATTAGAAAGTAAAACTGAAGGTGGAATTTCTTCTGATACTAAAATAGTATCTTCAGTTAAAGTACTTAAATCTACTTCTTTAATACCTAGAGCTTTTCTAATAAGTTTATTAGTAACATCTTCTATGTCTTTGCTTCTCTCTTTTAAATAGGCATTATCAACTAATGATAACTCTTCAGCTTTTCTTTTCATTACTTTAGTAATAGCAGTTATTTTATCACATTTTTCTTCATCTATTACTTCTTCCATAGAAGTTATCAAAGACTTAGAATTTAAAAGAATCTTATAAAAATTACATAACTGTTTTATATCGTCTGATACAGCATTAATCTCTAATTCTTCATAATCTTTAACAACGCTATCTAAAACTTCTTTTAATTCTTCTTTTTCTTTTGTAAGTTCTTCTAAAGTAGCAAGTCTCTTTTCTTTTAACTCTGGTATTTTAGTATTTATTATATATACTTTACCTAAAGCTAGTCCATTACCTACTTTATTACCTAAGTACTTCATCTACTCTTCACCTTTTTCAATATATTCACATATTGCATCTAGTGCTTTTTGTTCATCGTTTCCATCTACTTCAACGGTTAATTTATCTCCACAATTTATATTACCCATCATAACTTCTAGTATTTCTTTAGCATTAATACTACTACCATTATGAATTAGTTTAATATCAGAGTTAAATGTAAGAGCAAGTTCTACTAAATTACTACCTGGTCTTGCATGTAATCCTGATACACTTTTTACAACTACATCTTTCTTTACCATAATCTTACCTATCCTCCATCTTGTATTCTATCTTATAAAGTAATAATAGCATAGTTAAGTTCAATTTACAAATTATTTTAAACTTGTTAAGTAAAATTAAGTAAA
>CALVIP010000087.1 GCA_944331715.1 uncultured Bacilli bacterium | reverse complement strand
ATAAAAGAACCAGCTTTAGCAAAATAGTTGGTTTTTTGCTCCTTTTGTGGTATAGTAATATCAAGGAAGGTGATAATATGGAAATAATTATTCGTGGTGACAAAATTGAAGTAACTGCTGCTATGAAAGACTACATCAATGAGAAATTGAAAAGACTAGAAAAATATCTAGAAAATAGTGATAATGTACGTGCTAACGTAGTAGTAAAAGTTAAAGGACATATGCAAACTGTCGAAATTACAATTCCACTTCACAATTTTATTATTAGGTCTGAAGAGACACAGGATGATTTCTATGCATCAGTAGATAAAGCTATAGATGTTATAGAACGTCAAATAAGAAAGAATAAGACTAAGATTAAAGCTAAAGAAGCAAAAACTAGAATTGACTTTAGTATTGTAGATATTGAAGAAGAGGAACATGAAGAAAATAATATTATCAAACATAAGAAAATAGAAGTAAAGCCAATGGATGAAGAAGAGGCAATACTTCAATTAGAATTACTAGGTCATGAATTTTATTTATTTAAAAATGTTGACACTGACAAAGAAGCAGTGGTTTATAAAAGAAAAAATGGTGGCTATGGTATAATAGAAGCCGAGTAAAGCTGAATAAAGTTAAATAATTGAGAATGGTATGAAAATATCATTCTTTTTTTGACAAAATAACCTTAAAAGCTTTTTATTATCTTTATTTTTTGATAAAATACTATATGCAAGGAGATGTTTATAATGGGATTATTTAGAAAACTATTTGATCATGAATATAAAGAATTAAAAAAGTTTACAGCACAAGCTGACAAAATAGTCGCACTTGATGAAGAGATGACTAAGTTAAGTGATGATGAACTAAAACATAAAACAGAAGAGTTTAAAGAAAGATTAGCAAACGGTGAAACACTAGAAGATATTTTAGTAGAAGGTTTCGCTGTTGCAAGAGAAGCAGCATACCGTGTTATAGGAGAAAAGCCTTTCTATGTTCAAATACTAGGTGCACTTGCTATTCACTATGGAAATATAGCAGAGATGAAAACTGGTGAAGGTAAAACCCTAACTTGTGTAATGCCTGCTTATCTTAATGCCCTAGAAGGAAAAGGTGTTCATATTATTACAGTTAATGAATATCTTGCAACTCGTGATGCTGAATGGATGGGAGGAATACATAGATTTCTTGGTTTAACAGTAGGTGTTAATACAAGAGATATGTCTCCTAAGGAAAAACAAGAAGCTTATAACTGTGATATCTTATACTCTACTAATAATGAGATAGGATTTGATTACTTAAGAGATAATATGGTAATTAGAAAAGAAAATAGAGTACAACGTCCTCTAAACTTTGCTATCGTTGACGAGGTTGACTCTATTCTAATTGATGAAGCGAGAACTCCATTAATAATATCAGGAGGAGCACAACATAGTGCCAACCTATATATAGATGCCGATAAATTTGCAAAATCTCTTAAAGAAGAGACTGATTATATCTGTGATGAGACAGGTAAAAGTACCATCAGTGTATCACTTACTGATGAAGGTAGTGAAAAAGCAGAGAAAATGTTTAAGATTAAAAATCTATATGAAATAGAAAATGCTACTCTACTTCATTATATTAACCAAGCTCTACGTGCTAACTATGCTATGAAAAAAGATGTAGACTATGTTGTTCAAGATGATGAAATAGTAATAGTAGACCAATTTACTGGACGTTTAATGAAAGGAAGAGCTTATAGTGATGGACTTCATCAAGCGATAGAAGCTAAAGAAGGAGTTAAGATTAACCAAGAAACTAAAACACTTGCAACTATTACCTTCCAAAACTTATTTAGAATGTATAAGAAACTATCAGGTATGACTGGTACTGCTAAAACAGAAGAAGAAGAATTTAGAGATATTTATAATATGTATGTTATAGAAATACCTACTAATAAACCAGTAATAAGAGTAGATGCCCCAGATTTAGTTTTTGCAACAAGAAGCGCTAAGTATAAAGCTATTATTAATGAGGTAAAGAGTCGTTACGATAAAGGACAACCAGTTTTAATTGGTACTATAGCAATTGAAACTAGTGAATTAATTAGTGACTTATTAAAGAAAGCTCATATTCCTCATGAAATATTAAATGCTAAAAACCATGCTCGTGAAGCAGAAATTATTTCTAAAATTGGAGAACATCGTTCTGTTACCATCGCTACTAACATGGCAGGACGTGGTACTGATATCAAACTATCAGATGAAATAAGAGAACTTGGAGGACTTTGTGTAATAGGTACTGAACGTCATGAATCACGTCGTATTGATAATCAGTTAAGAGGACGTTCTGGTCGTCAAGGAGACCCAGGTTATACTCAATTCTTTGTCTCTATGGAAGATGACTTAATGATTAGATTCGGTAGTGAACATATTAGAGAAATGATGAAAAGCTTTGGTTTTGGAGATCAAGCTATTCAAAGTAAAACCTTTACAAAAGCAATAGGAACTGCTCAAAAACGTGTAGAAGGAAATAACTTTGATGCTAGAAAACATTTACTACAATATGATGATGTTATGAATACTCAAAGAGAAATCATGTATGGTAAACGTAATGAAATCCTAGATAGTGAATCTATTCATGAAACAGTATTAAACTCTATTCATAATCATGTTACAGATTTAGTTAAATCAAGAAATGCTGATAGTACAATTACTGAGGAAGAATTACAAAGTATTACAGATTTTGCTAATGAAAACTTACTAAAGAATGATATAAGTAAAGTAGAATTAGAAAATAGAGATGCTGATGATATAATAGAATATATTTATGAAAAAGCTAAAGGAGAATATGAATCTAAGATTAAAGAAGTACCAGTAGAAATTAGTAATGAATTTGAAAAAGCTTTATCACTACAAGTTATAGATAACTACTGGATGGAACAAATAAATGTAATGAGTCACTTAAGAGAAGGAATTTATCTTCGTCAGTATGGACAAGATGACCCACTAAGAGCATATACTACAGAAGGTTATGGACTATTTGATGATATGCTTCAAAAAATAGATAGAGATATAACAGTATTCTTACTTAAAGCAGAAATAAGACAAAACATCGAAAGAAAGCAAGTTGCAAAGAATCAACAGACTAATGATGTTAAAGATACAAAGAAAACACCTAAGAAAGTAAAAAAAGTAGGTAGAAATGA
>CALVIP010000086.1 GCA_944331715.1 uncultured Bacilli bacterium | reverse complement strand
TTTTATTATATATTTGTATTAGGAAAGAAATTTCCTAAGTCATCTAGCTCTCTTTACCATCTTATTTTGTTTTAAGTCGCCCAAATTAAACAAAAAAAGAAGAGTTTAGATGACTCTTTTATTTTGTCTTAAACTAGATTATTAGTTTTTCTATATATTTTAGCACTTTCAAAGATAATTTTCTCTTCATCTTCTAAAGAGTCCTTTAATACATCAAAATAAGGTTTAGAACTATCACAACTTAAGTAACTATATAAAAGATTAAAAACTTCTTTATTATCTTTAAATAAACTAAATAGGCTATTAATATCATTTGTTCTATCATTTATTACTTCTTCAAAATTAATCTTATAGATTAAAGATAAATTAGTTAAAGCTTGTTTTAATTTATCAGTATTATAACTTGGGCTTAGCATTCTACCATTTAAGGTTAATTCATAATGACTTTCTGTTTTCTTAGGACTTCTTTTAGTAGCAGAATCAAAGTCTATTAAATGGCCACCATCTTTATCAATTAATTGATTAGTAAGAGCGATATCATTTAGAAGATAACCTTTATTATGTAATTCTTTTAATTGATTAGTACAATCTATCGTGGCTTTTAATCTTTCCTTATGAGTAAACATTTCTCTATTAATAACATAATCAAAAGTATAAGAGTGAGGATAATAATACATGATAAAGCCTTGAATTTTATTATCAACTCTATATTCATCTAGAGGATAGCCACTACCTTTAATAGGACTATTATCTATTAAAGCCTTTATAGTAGATTCTTTTTCTTTAGTTAAATTATTTATTACTTTTATAACCTTACCATCAGGAAGAGTCTTATGAGTGGCAAGATAACCAAAAGCACCTTCCATATTAGGTAATTTCTTAATAAAACAAGATTCTCTAAAACTTATATTCATAGTGTACCCCTTTCTAAAAGTACTATATAAAATACCACAAAATTAAAGAAAAATCAAGCTTAGGCTTTCCTTAAGAGAAATTTTACTGTATAATAACTGATAGAAAGAAAGGGATTAAAATGATTAGTAAACCAAAAGGAACAGTTGATTTAACGGATAAGTTGGCAAGAATATGGAAATATGTAGAAGAAGTAATTGACTCATGCATGGAAAAATATAACTATAATTATATTAGAACACCTATATTTGAATCAACAGAGTTATTTCATAGAGGAATAGGAGATTCTACTGATATTGTTACTAAAGAAACATATGACTTTAAAGATAGAGGAGATAGATCTATTACCTTAAGACCAGAAGGAACAGCAGGAGTAGTTAGAAGTTATATAGAAAATAAAATGTATGGTACTCATAACTTGCCCGTTAAAGTTTATTATAATGGGACAATGTATCGTTATGAAAGACCTCAAAAGGGTAGATATAGAGAACTTAGTCAATATGGAGTAGAAGTAATGGGTAGTAGTGATCCTATGATGGATGCAGAGGTAATCTCCCTTGCTTACAATATTAATAAAATGTTAGGATTAACTGATACAGTAGTACATATTAATAGTCTAGGAGATAAAGAATCTCGTGATAAATATAGAGAAGCCTTAAAAGAGTACTTTAAGCCTCATTTAGACGATTTATGTGATGATTGTAAGGAAAGGTTCGATAAGAATCCTTTAAGGATTATAGACTGTAAAGTAGATAGTAATAAAGACTACTTTAAAGATGCTCCTAAAATATTAGATTATCTAAATAAAGAAAGTAAGGAACACTTTGATAAAGTATGTGAATATCTTGACTTATTAGAAGTTAAATATGAAATAGATTCTAAGATAGTAAGAGGACTTGACTATTATAATCATACTGTTTTTGAATTATGTACTTTAAATAATAACCTTGCACTAGGTGGTGGAGGAAGATATGATAACTTAGTTAGTATGCTAGGAGGTCCAGAAACACCATGTGTAGGTTATGCAGTTGGTCTTGATAGATTAGTTGATGAGATAATCTCTAGAGATATAGATAATGTTAGAGATGATATAGATGCTTTCATTATGTATGTTAATGAAGATGAAAAGAAAAATGCTATTTATCTTGCTAATGAACTTAGAATGTCAGGTTTTGTAGTAGAAACAGAATATACTGGAAGAAGTTTAAAGAGTCAGTTTAAAAGAGCAGATTACTTTAATAGTAAATATTTAATACTACTAAACAGTGATGACTTAAATGAAGGTTTAATTACTATTAAGAATAATAAAACTAAAGAAGAAGAAAAGATTATGATGGAATATATCATCTACTACTTTGATGAACATATAAGTGATGATAATCTACCTATAGATGAAGAATGTACTTGCCATAATCATAATCATGACGAATAAACAACAAGTTGAATTAAAAGAGATATTTAATCCATGTGGTAAACCATATTTATTTTTAATAAAGCAAGAGGAGAGCAAAGTACATATTGTATCATCTTATGATAAAGATTTTTATAAAGAATTTATAAAATTAAAAGAAGACTATTGTAATGATACAATAGCATGTTCTAAAGAAATAAAAGAACTATTAGATAAAGATATATCTTACCTTTTAGATAATTACAGTTTTGATGAAGAATTTATAAAAGAAGGTAAAGACTTATATAGATATGAAGAATTTATGAAAATAGAAAAAGAAGCAGAAACCATAAGAAAAAATACTTTATATGATTGGTCATTATTTAAAGATGGAAATAATTATCAAAAAAATTATATAAATTCTTTATGTGAACTTACAGGTAAAGGTGAGAATTTGTTTTATAGCATTTTAATATATGATGATAATAATACAAAAATAGCTATTAATAGATATATGGAAAATAAATATGTAGTTTATTTTGAAGTTAATAGTTTTGTTACATGGTTACATTTAATAAATAGAAACTATAAAAAGTTTAGTTATACCGTATTACGACAAGGCAAAGAAGAAATTTTAAAAACTAAAGATGGTGTATCAATAAAAACTTCTTTTTTTAGATTGCACAATATTGAAATTAGTAGACATTTACTAATGCCATATGAAGAAATGATAAAAGTAATAAAAAGTAATGATAGTAGTGATATTTATGAATTATTAGATTATATTGAAGAAAAGATACATAGTAATTATCCAAGAGAAGAGATAAAGAAACATTTATTAGATTGTATATTTGTAAAAGAGTATGAAGAAAAACATAAAGAAGGAGTGAAAAAATATGAAAAAAATTTATTTCAAAGACTTAGAAAATTATTTTGATAAAGAAATAGAA
>CALVIP010000085.1 GCA_944331715.1 uncultured Bacilli bacterium | reverse complement strand
GTCTTATTCAAAGTATATAAATTACTATTATATTCTTCTAATCCTTCATCAAGTTTTATTTTATTAGAATTTAACTCAGTTAAAGCATCATTAAACTTAGTTTCATTTTCACTCTTTACCCTATTAAGTTCATTCTCTGCTTCAACGACTTTATCCATCGCTTCTTTTAGTATTTGTTCATACCTTGCTGTCTCTCTTAAAGGCTTTAACTTCTGCAATTTCTTATTTACTTTACTTATAATATCATCATAACTATCACTATAAGATAATTCTTCTTTAGCATTATCTACTGTTAAATAAACTTCTGTATAATAATCTAATTTAAAATTATCTTTAGGAACATATAACAAACTATCAAGTTTACCATCACCTACTGTAGATATTCCTTTATTTTCATAAATATAACTACTACTATTAATAGTTCCTACTATTTTACAAGTATTATTTTCAAGATATGTATCATCTTCTATTGTAATAGTATCTCCTATTTTAAACTTTTCATCTTCTCCAAGACATTCACTATTACTTTTAGGCATTCTACCATCTACTAATGTTACTTTACTAATATCTGATAGTGCACTTACTTTAACAGCATCACCATCTATTAGAGTGTCAATTGAGTAAGTTCCTTCTACTTCTTTTATACCATCTATTTCTTCTAATGATGCAATATCATCATCTGTAAGACCCATAGTACTAACTATCTTAAAGTCATAAAGATTAGTCTCATCATAATAATTATCTAAAGTCTTAATCATATCACTAGCAGTTTCTCTAACTCCTGCAAAAAAAGATGTACCTAATATTACAATAAGAATTAAAGATAAGAATCTTCCCTTAGACTTCCATATTTTCCTAAAACTATTCTTAAAGATTAACATTACCAATCAATCTCCTTAACTAGTTTAGGTTTCTTATTAACAGTAACACTTTCTATTTTACCATTTTTAACTTTAATAACTTTATCAGCTATATCGGCAATTACAGCATTATGAGTGATAATTATAGTAGTTGTTTTCGTCTTATGACAAGTATCTTGTAATAGTTCTATTATCTTTTTACCAGTTTTAGAGTCAAGTGCCCCTGTTGGTTCATCACAAAGTAATAGTTTAGGATTTTTAGCGATAGCACGAGCGATAGAAACACGTTGTTGTTCTCCTCCTGAAAGTTGAGCTGGAAAGTGATCTCTTCTATCTAACAAACCTACTCTTTTTAAAGCTTCACCACTATCCATTGGATTCTTACATATTTGACTAGCAAGAGAAACATTTTCTATAGCAGTTAAATTACCTACAAGATTATAAAATTGAAAGACAAAACCAATATCATAACGTCTATAATCAGTTAATTTTCTACTATTATATTTAGCAATATCATTATTATCTATAATAACTTTCCCATTACTAGCTTTGTCCATTCCCCCTAAGATATTTAATATAGTTGTCTTACCTGCTCCTGATGGTCCTAAAACAACCGTAAGCTCACCTTCTTCAATATCAAAAGAGACATTATCTAAGGCTTTAATAGTAACTTCTCCCATTTTATAAATTTTAGTTAGATTCTTAACACTAATATAAGCCACAAGTATCACCCTCTTATGATTACATTATACTATTAGAAAGAAAAAAAATATAGAGTTTTTTGCAAAAGAAAAGTAGTCTAATAAATATATTACCTACTTTTACCTTTATCAATAGAAATTTCATAAATATTATAACTAAATTATAATCTAATTTTAACAATATTTTAAAACCTATTTTATACATTTCATTATTTTTTGATTTTTAGAGATAACCTTTTCATAACTTTCTTTTATTTCATCTTTTACTTTAATTGGATAATTAGATTCTATATATTCTATAAGTTCACCGCTATCTATACCAAAAACTTCTAAGAAATATTGATAAGCATTAGAAAAATCATTTAAGAATCTATAAATATCAACATCATTCTTTGGTAAACTAACATATGGATTATCATAAACAAAACATGGATTTAGTGAAAAACTGTTTTCAAAATCTATAACAGGTGTTAAATGCAATGAATCACCTACTATAACTTCTTCCATATTTTTACCATGTCTATCCCATTGTTCCATCATCATGTCAATAGCAATTAATTTATATTGTTCTGTTTGATAAGCTTTAGGTAATATTTTTAATCTCTCTATGTCATATTGATGCTTAAATAACTTATCAGCATCATCTTTTTGATATTGATACTTTAACTCTTCTTTTCTATAGTTAGGAGTAACCATCTTTAATTTGTCTCTATCTAATAATAAATCTAATGAAGTAGTTTCAAGACCTAATTTATTACATAAATATCTTCCTACAATCTCATTACAGATTTTAACCTCATCTTTTTTCTTGGCATAATAATATCCATCACTTAACTCTATTAAATACATATGTAAACCTAATGGACTATTATAACTTTTTCTAGTTATATTTAGTTTATTAAAAAATGAATCATCTTCATTAAAGAAATCTCTTCTAACAACATCAGTTCTAATTTTATCACTAGTTAAATTTATCATATCAATACCCCTTTCTCTAGAGGCATATTATACCAAAGAAAAAAAGAAATTTCAATTATTTCTTTCCTTCTTTAAATGTTTCACTTAATACTGTTCCTGCTGTTACTAGGTTTTGTAATTCACTAGGAACTATTATCTTAGTAGATTGTCCATTTGCAACTTTAACCATAGCATCATAACTCTTTAGTTTTAAGACTGAGGCATCTGCTTTAGCTTCTTTAAGCAATCTAATTCCTTCAGCTTCAGCATTCTTAATTTTAATAATTGCCTCTGCTTCTCCTTCTGCTTTCTTAATAGCTGCTTCTTTCGCTGCTTCTGCTCTTAAGACTGTACTTTCTTTTTCTCCTTCAGCGATTAATACAGCAGCTTTCTTCTCACCTTCCGCTTGTAATATTTTCTCACGTCTTTCACGTTCAGCACGCATTTGTTTTTCCATTGCATCTTGAATATCACGAGGTGGTAAAATATTTTTTACTTCAACTCTATTTACTTTAATACCCCAAGGATCAGTCGCTTCATCTAGAATAGATCTCATCTTTGTATTAATAATATCTCTTGAAGTTAGAGTTTGATCAAGTTCTAATTCACCTATAATATTACGAAGTGTAGTTGCTGTTAAATTTTCAATAGCATTAATAGGATTTTCAACTCCATATGTATATAGTTTAGGATCAGTTATTTGAAAATAAACAACAGTATCTATTTGCATTGTAACATTATCTTTAGTAATAACTGGTTGTGGTGCAAAGTCTTTAACTATTTCTTTTAATGATACAGTAGA
>CALVIP010000084.1 GCA_944331715.1 uncultured Bacilli bacterium | reverse complement strand
ATTACAAGTTTTACTTATCACTTAAAATAGTATATAATATTAACAAGGGATAAAAGGAGGATCTAATGAAATTAATAGAAAGAAAAAAAGAACTAAGAAAAAAAATAAAATCTGCTAAAACAGTTTTTATCATGGCACATAAAGATTTAGATTTAGATGCCTTAGGTAGTTCCATAGGTCTTTATATTATCTTAGAAAAACTAAATAAAAATTGTTTTCTAATTATTAATGATACAAAACATGAATCAGGTGTATCTAAAGTATTTAAAGAACTAGAAGGATGTTTAAATATTATTAAAGATAGTGAAATAGAGACTAATCTTTATATAAGAAGTAAGAAGAATTTACTAGTAATACTAGATACCAATAAAGAAGAATTAGTCCAATCAAGTGATGCAATTAATTACTTTGATAAAGAGAATATAGTAATACTAGACCATCATGAACTAGGAGAAACATCAATAGAAGCTAATCTTAGAATAATAGATAATGAAATATCTAGTACTTGCGAAATGATTACTAATTTAATAGAGACTTATAAAATGGAACTAGACCCTTATTATGCAACTCTTTTATTATCAGGAATAGTTCTAGATACTAATAACTTTACTTTAAAGACAAACTCTGAAACATACTATGCCGCATACTATCTAGCAAGTATGGGAGCAAGTACTAAGAAAGTTCAGTATCTTTTAAAACAAGATTTAAAAGAGTATATAGAAAGACAAAAAGTAATAACTAATGTCGATGTCATAAATGATAGAATCGCTATCGCTAAAGGTAGTCCTTATACAGTATATCGTAAAGAAGAAATAGCAAAAATCGCTGATACTCTTTTATTCTTTAACGATATAGAAGCATCATTTGTTATTGCAAAAACTACCTCTAAAACAATTTCTGTTAGTGGTAGAAGTTTAGGTAACTATGATATTTCTAAAATGCTTACTCCATTAGGTGGAGGAGGTAACAAAACAGTAGGAGCCGCTAGAATTAGTGATAGTACTATTAGTAAAGTTGAAACAAAACTAAAACAAATCTTAAAAAAAGAGGAGGAATAGTATGGAAGTAATCTTTATAAAAGATTTAAAAGGACAAGGTAAAAAGGGTGAGATAAAACAAGTAAAAGATGGCTATGCTGAAAACTTCTTAATAAAAAAAGGCTATGCTATTAAATCTACTAAAAGTTCCCTAGAAAAATTAGAAGATGAGAACAAAGCTAAAGCTAAAGAAGAAGAGAAAGCTCAAAAAGAAGCTTTAAGTATAAAAGAAAAACTAGAAAAAGTAACCTTAACTTTTAAAGTTAAAACAGGAGATAATGATAAAGTCTTTGGAAGTATTAGTGTTAAACAAATAAAAGAAGCTTTAAAAGAAAAAGGTTATGACTTTGATAAAAGTATGATTAAACTAACAAGTTCTCCTTCATCTTTAGGCTTTCATAATATTGAAGTAGAACTATATAAAAATATAACTGCCAAAGTAAAAATACATTTAGTTAAGTAGGTGATGATAATGGCTTTAAAACAAGCCCCACAAAATTTAGAAGCAGAAAAAAGTGTCTTAGGTGCATGTTTCTTATCAAATAATGCTTTATTAATGGCAATTGAAACTTTAGATGAAACAGACTTCTATGATGCTAGAAATTCTAAAATATTTACTGCATTAAAAAAGTTAGTAGAAGAAAAAACTCCAGTAGATTTAACTACTTTGACTACTACTTTAACTAAATTAGACTATTTGAATGATGTAGGAGGAGTTACCTACTTAACAGAAATAACAACCTTTGTTCCAACAGCAAGTAATATAGAATACTATATAAAAGAAGTAGAGAATACATCGCTTCTTAGAAGATTAATAGAAACAGCAGAGTCTATTGCCTCAACAGGTTATAACAGTGAAGAAAGTATTGGTGACATCTTAGACGATGCCGAACGTAAAATACTAACAATCGCTAAAAATAGAAAAGCAAGTGAGTTTAAGTCAATTCAAAAAGTTCTAGAAAAAACAGAAGAAGACTTACAAAAACTAGCAGAAACTAAAGGAGAAATAACAGGTATTCCTACAGGATGGTATGATATTGATAAAGTAACAGCAGGACTTCATGAAAATGAGCTTATAATCCTTGCCGCTCGTCCTGGTATGGGTAAAACTGCTTTCGCTTTAAACCTTGCAACCTATGTTACAACTCACACTGATAAAACAGTAGCCGTATTCAACCTTGAAATGGGTGCCGAGCAATTAGCAAGCCGTATTATCTCGTCTCTTGGTCAAATAGAAGGTTATAAACTTAGAACAGGTAAGATGTTAAATAATGATTGGAAAAGGTTTGACCAAGCAGTTAGTCAGTTAAGCAATGCCAAACTTTATATAGATGATACACCAGGTATAACAATAGGAGAAATCCGTGCAAAATGTAGAAGATTATCATCATCTTCTGATGGCCTAGACCTAGTAATAATCGACTACCTGCAATTGATATCTGGTGGTAAAAACTATGGTGCAAATCGTCAACAAGAAGTAGCAGATATCTCTCGTAGTCTAAAAACCCTAGCGATGGAATTACATATTCCTGTAATCTCTTTAGCTCAATTATCTCGTAGTGTTGAAGGAAGAGAAGATAAAAGACCAATGTTATCAGACTTAAGAGAATCAGGTTCAATAGAGCAAGATGCTGACCTTGTTGGATTCCTTTATCGTGATGATTACTACAATAAAGAAGCTAAAAATGATGCAACTAGTATCAGTGAATTTATCATCGCTAAGCATCGTAGTGGACCACAAGCGACAATCCAACTACTATTCAAGAAAGACACATCAACATTCTTAAATATGAGTAAAAATGAAATAGAGGAGGAATAAGATGAATATAAAAACTATAATGACTATAGTAATTGCCTTAATGGTAAGTTTAATTATAATGTTTATAGTACCAAAAGAAGAAACATTAACTCCTAAAAATGTATACAGAGTCTATTTAGCAGGTAAATCAGTAGGATTAATTAATGATAAAGATTCCCTTGATGAATATATAGACAAAGAACAACAAACCTTAAAAGATAAATATAATGCCGATAAAGTTTATGCACCCGAAGATTTAGAAGTAGTAAAAGATGTAACTTACAATGAAAATATCTCTACAACTAAAGAAATATATAATAAGATTAAAGATATAGAACCATTTACTATTAAAGGCTATGAAATAACTATAGAAGGTATTGATACTACTAATGAAGAAGGAGAAACAGTAGAAGGGAAAGACCAAACTATCTATGTCCTTGATAAAGAAGTCTTTGAAGAAGCAATGGATAAAACAATAAGATCATTTGTAGATAGTGATAGTTATGATAAATATCTTAATAA
>CALVIP010000083.1 GCA_944331715.1 uncultured Bacilli bacterium | reverse complement strand
TATCTAGCATTCCAAAAAGAGGGTAGTTTTGTCGACTATAAAGAATATATTAAGTAAGATTTCTATTCATCCAAGTTGTTACTTCTTAATAGTTTTATCTCTTCTTTCAGGATATTTTAATCTAATAGCAATTACTACTATCCTTCTTTTAATCCATGAGTGTGCTCATTTCTTTACAGCTTATTTCTTTAACTGGGAAGTAGATAAAATAGTTTTCTATCCCTATGGAGGAGTATCTAAGTTTAATCATGAAGTAAACTGTCCCATAAAAGAAGAGTTAATAGTTCTTCTAATGGGACCTATTATGCAGTTAGGCTGTTATTTAGTTTTAATGAATATACCATACTTATATAACTATCAAGAAATAATAAGAACTATAAATTATAGTATATTGTTATTTAATCTTTTACCAATCTATCCCTTAGATGGAGGAAGAATCATGCAACTACTTATTTGTTATTTAACATCCTATAATCTTAGTTTTAAAATAATATATTTTATCTCGTTCATCGTCCTCTGTCTTATTACAATCTTCTTTTTCTATAATCCTACTATAAATATTTTACTAATCATCGTTCTCTTAATAATAAAACTACTAACAGAAAAAAGAAATATAAATTATTATTTAGAAAAGTTTATTTTAGAAAGATACTTACATAAATATAAGTTTAAAAAGAGCAAGATAGTAAAGAGGACTAAAGACTTTAAAAGAGACTATCATCACCTAATTAAGATTAATGATAAATACTTTTTAGAAGAAGAATACTTATTAAGAAAATATAAAGATAAATTATAGTGACATATTACTACTATAGATGTTATAATTAAAAAGACAAAACTAGTAAAGGAGAAACATATGGAACAAATAATAATTAATATAATGGAACAAGTTGGGTACTTAGGAGTATTCCTTTTAATCGCTATAGAAAATATTTTCCCACCAATACCATCAGAAGTAATATTAGTATTTGGTGGTTTCATGACTACTTATACATCACTTAATATACCTATAATGATACTAGCAGCGACACTTGGTTCTCTACTTGGAGCGATAGTACTTTATTATATTGGTAAAATCTTTAATAAAGAAAGATTAAAAAGAATAGTAAATGGTAAAATAGGTAAAGTATTAAGACTTAAAGCCAGTGATATAGAAAAAGCCGATAAATGGTTTGATACTAAAGGAAATAAAACAGTTTTCTTCTGTAGATTTATACCAATAGTAAGAAGTTTAATCTCTATTCCTGCAGGTATGAGCGAGATGCCTATGCAAAAGTTTTTACTTTATACTATATCAGGTTCTCTAATCTGGAATACAGTTTTAATAATAGTAGGTAGTATAGTAGGGGATAAATGGGAAACAATAGTTGGTTACTTAGATAACTTCTCTAATATAATTTTAATAATACTAGTAATAATCTTTGTAGTTGCAATGTATTATTGGTTTGTAATAAGAAAAAAGAAACAAAGTAAAAAGGCCTAGAAATCAAGTTCTAGGTCTTATAATTTTAAAGATAAAACTTTTCCAGTATTAATTTTAGTAGAAGTAGAAGCATCTATGATAGGCAAATAAACTTTTTGCGACTCTAAATCTTCTATCATTTGTTTTAAAGTTAATAACTGGTATTTTATATAATCATAATTTTTATCATTATGTTTCTGAAAATTACTAAATATATTATATTGTATTGCTAAAATGTCTTTTGCGGAAACCTTTAAAAATTTTTGATATTCATCATCATATTCACAATCTCTAAACGGCAATGGAGATTGCATAAGAAACATAGGATACATACCATATATCTTAGAATTTCTTGCTTTTACTGTTAATATTTTATTATTTATCATAAACATGGGCTTACTACTTAATTTATTATATATAGAGTTTGAGCAATTTACATTTCTTGCTAAAGAAACATAAAACTTTCCATTATTTCCATCACCTAGTTTTCCTAATAATATAGGAGCTTTTATTCCTTCTGTTATCATACTAATAAATTCATCTTGATTATAATCAAAGGCATGATAATAAAAATCACTATCAAGTTTAATAGATTCATCCTCAATATAATGTATTATTCTTAAATAATCCATATTCTTTACCCCCTAACATTTCATATTGCCACTAAGATACTAATTAATTTTTTTAAATAATCTTTTGGTATTTTCTGTAGTAATTTCTTCTATCTCTAAGTAACTCATATCTTTTATTAAAGCCAACTTTTCTATAATATATTTAATATTACTAGATTGATTAACTAAATTTCTAACAGGTTCTGGACTAATATAAGGACTATCAGTTTCTACCAAAAATAAATCATTAGGAACACTTTTAGCTACTTCAACAGATTTTTTAGCATTCTTATAAGTAATCCTTCCTGCAAAAGAGATATAGTAATTGTTTCTAATCAAATAATTTAAATCATCTATATCAGGTTGAAAACAGTGAAAAACACATCCTTCTTTAGGCTTAATATATCTTTCAAATATTTCTATTACTAATTTATTACTATTATTAGCATGAATAATAACAGGTAGATTAAGAGAATTAGCGATAGATATTTGTTCTATTAAATATTTTTTCTGTAACTCTATATTATCTTTTGTAGTATCTAAACCAATCTCTCCAATCGCTACAACTTTCTCATTAAGAGCAATGTCATATAAATCATTAATACTTTGATTTTCTATATATAAAGGATGTATACCAACAGCAGAGTAGAATTTTGCATTAGAGTTAGAAATAATTATTGACTCTTTTGCAGTCTCACTATTTAGAGAAACATTAATAACATTTTTTAGATTAGAGTTATTATTTATATCAAGTATTTCTTTTTCTATATTTTTAGAAACTATACTATTAATATGCATATGAGAATCTATTGCCATAGTATTTCCTTCTTTCTAAAATTATTTAAACATAAACTAATTATAAAAACAAGAATTACTATGTAATAATAAGTATATATATTAAACATTTGATACTTTAAAAACTGAAACAAAAAAGTTTGCTCTAGAAACAGCAGTACTACCAGTATATAAAAATTGAACAGTACTATTAGTAGACGCTTGAATTAATGTTCCATCTTGTATTGTAATATCACTATTAACGCTATTAGTATTATTAGTAGGTGCTAAACGATCTTGAGGAACTCCATTAATAATAGGAATTATAGATCCATTTTGATTAACACCAAATCTTCCTGTTAAACTAAAAGAAACATAATAAGTACCAGGACTTGGTAAAGTAATAGTAGCATTACTTACAGTAATATTAGGTGTTCCTCCACTAAATTGTAAAGCTAGTGGAATTACATTACCAGAACTAATATCCGTTGCTTGATTTACAACAAAGGCATAATTATTATTTAG
>CALVIP010000082.1 GCA_944331715.1 uncultured Bacilli bacterium | reverse complement strand
TAGAAATGGAGAGTAATTATGTTATTTAGAAGAGTTGATCCTAAAACTGAGTTAGAAGGAATTGATAGAGCGGTAGAGATTTTAAATGATAGGTTTCAGAAGAAACTTATTAGTTTAGAAGAATTTAATAAGAAGTCACTTGAGTTTGGGAAAAGGAAATCTAAGTGTTTGAAAAAGTTAGAAAAACAAGAGAGGAATAGTTTGTAATGAAAAATATAGAAATAGAAAGAAAATACAAGATTACAGAGGTCATATATAATGATATTTTAGATTTTCTTTCTAAAAATAATATAAAAATGAAGATAGAGAAACAAAACGACATCTACTTCTCCCCTATTCACTTTCCTTTCTTTGGAGGAGAGATAGACAATGAATGTCTTCGTATTAGAGTACTTGATAATAAAAATATTTTAAGTTATAAAAAATTTATTCCAGCTACTAATGATAGCGAAGCTCATTGTATTGAAGATGAAGTAGAAATAAATGATATAGATAAATTTAAGACTATTTTAAAAGATTTAAGAATTGAAGAAGCATTTACTTTAAAAAAGGAAAGAAGAAAAATAATATATAAAGACATCATAGAAATAGCTTTAGATAAAGTTGATAATCTTGGCTTCTTTATAGAGCTTGAAATAATTAATACTGATAATCTAGACAAGGCTTTAGATATTATGAATGAATTTATAGATAAATTTGGTATTACTGATGATATACGTAATTTTGATGGTTATTCTTATTTGTTATATAATAAGGGACAAGAAAGTTAAATTAGACTTTCTTTTTTTTTAGTTTAGTACTATAATAAGTGGAAAAAAGGAGTTACCTATGAAAAAAATATGTCTAGTTTATCCTGAGTGTTATGAAGTAGCAAAGTTTGGGAATAAAAGAAAAGAACTTCCACCATTTGGAGTAATGTATTTAGCTGGTGCTTTAGAAAAAGAAAACTATGATGTCAAAATAGTACCTACTTCTACTGATAACAATAGCTTTGATTTCACTCTTTTTGATATAGTAGGTTTTAGTATTTCGTCTTCTTTAGCCTATCCTTTAATTAAAAATACTAGAAAAAATAGTATTTTTAAAGCTAACTCTCTTATTATAGCAGGAGGTATTCATGCTTCACTATATCCTAGAGAGGTTATATGTGAATTAGACTGCGATATTGTAAGTATTGGGGAAGGAGAAAGAACAATTGTAGAAATTGCTAAGGCATCTTCTTTAGATGATTTTGCAAAAATAAAAGGTATCTACTATAAAAAAGATAATAGTATTTATGTAACAGAAAAACGTAACGATATTAATGATTTAGATACTCTTGCCTTTCCAGCTAGGCATTTATTACCTAAAGAAGATATTGTTATGAAAAGACTTGCTGATACATCTTTACCTATTGCCCATGTCCTATTTAGTAGAGGTTGTCCTTATCATTGTAATTTCTGTGCTAATCAAAATCATAATATAAGATATAGAAGTAAAGAAAACATTAAAGAAGAATTAGAACTTTTAATAAAGGATTATGGAATTAAAGGATTTTGTGTATTTGATGATAATTTTCTTGTGAATAAAGAAAAAGCTATGGAAATTATTAGAGAGATTGGTAAACTTGATTTGAAATGGTCTACTTTAGCAAGAGTTGATAATGTTGATTTAGAACTACTTAGAGAATTGAAAAATAGTGGCTGTATAAGAATTAAATATGGAGTTGAATCTGGTAGTCAAAAGATGTTGGATTTAATGAAGAAAAATATAACGGTTGATGAAATAAAAAAAGCATTTAAGCTTACTAAAGAGGTAGGTATTGATACCAAAGCTTTAATTATGCACGGCTATCCAGAAGAAGATTTTAATACTACTAAAGAAACAATAGCTTTGCTAGAGGAGTTAAAGATGTGTATATCTAGAATTGGACTTACATATTTTACTTACTTACCAGGATCTCCAATTTATCCTAGTAAGCATATTACTTGTAATACTAGTGTTTACTGTGAAGAACAAGTGCCTTGGGGAAGTGATAAAGAAAAAGAAGAGGTATTGGAATCTAGAAAGTTATTAGTTAAATATATTAAGAAAAACTTCCCTAATAAGTAATATTAGGAACAAAAATATTAAAACCTCATACTATAGAAGTAGGAGGTTTTCTATGTTTGGAGATAGTTTTTTTAAGAAAGTTGAACAAAAGACTAATGTTAATAAAGATACTATTTTATCGTTAGCAGACAAATTACAGAAAGGTAATATGAAGGATGAGAAAGTACTTTCAGAAGTAGTTGATGAGATTGCTAATATGACTGGTAAAAGTGTTAGTAGTGAGAAGAAAGATAAAATAATAAAAACGATTATGCAAGATGAAGTTCCTGATAATGTAGATAAGATGTTTTAAATTTTTAAAAAAAGTATGAATTTTGTAAATTGACCCTATTTTTGGAGGTCAATTTTTAATTTTCTCTAGGCGAATTTAATAAATTGAAGCCTATTTTTTATTGAATTTACAGTTTTCTCTTTTTGCACTAAATATTACTTTGTGTTATTGTAAAGTCACTTTTCGAAAAGTATTTAATTAATTACTGTAAGGAGGTTATTGTAAATGAAAAGAGTTGTAATTAATTTTAATAAGTTTGCGTGTAGTGAAGATAAAAACACGATAGTAAAAAAATATGAGAAAGAATATATCAATGATAAAGGAGAAAAAGAAGAGGCTTTAGTCTGTGATGTCTTTCTTGCTCCTTTAAAAGGTGTTCGTTATGATGGTACTAATAAAGAAGATGCTATGTTGGCATTATTAGGTGCTGATAGTTTAGAAGAAATGAGAGAAATTGCTAATGGTGAAGAAGTTATGATGGAAGTTGTTCATCAGCTTGAAAAGATGCTTTATGATGATGAATTTATTAAAGAATATCAAGATGACTTGAAAAAACAAGCTTATAAAGCAGGTTATGATGAAGGCTTTGATGATGGATGTTTTGATGAGAAGATACTTGTCTGTATAAAATTACTTAAGAAAAAATTCTCTTATGACTTTATTAAAGATATTACTGACTTACCTCTTGTTAAAATAAAGATAGTTGAGCGTGATTTTGTATGAGAGGGATATTTGATAAAAAACTTAAAGAGGAAAGAAATATAAATATCAAAGAGATTGAAAACAATAGCTATAATAATGGTTATGATGATGGAAAGAGTGATGGTGAGTATGAGATGCAAATAGAAATTGCTAAAAAACTTAAGAAAGCTAATTTATCTAATAATGAGATAGTAGAAATTACGGGTATTAGTCAAGAGGTATTAAAAGACTTAAATTAGTAAGGCAACTTTTGATTAAGGCTTTTATTGTCTTTAGGATATACTTTTTATTAACATCATCTAGTTTATAAATAGCGATTAA
>CALVIP010000081.1 GCA_944331715.1 uncultured Bacilli bacterium | reverse complement strand
AGAATCTAAAACTCCTATCATATATCATCCTCCAAAGTAGTTTTAACTAGATAAAGTCCACATGGCTTCGCTGTCGCCCCATTCTTACCCCTTACTTTACTTTCTAGTATTCTTTTAACTTCATAAGGCTCTATCTTACCAGTACCAACTTTAAGTAAAGCCCCTACCATATTCCTAACTTGATATCTTAAAAATCCACTACCAACAAACTTAATATCTAAAACGTCATTCTTTCTTGTAATAGATGCTTCATATATAGTCCTAACACAATTTTCCTTAACGTTATTCTCAGTAACAAAAGCTCTAAAGTCATGTTCACCTTCAAAAAAGTGTATTGCCTTTCTCATTCTACTAACATTAAGAAGATGGCCATGTTGATAAATATAATTTCTCATCATAGGATTAAACTCTTTCATATTTATATAATAATGATACTCTTTTCTTAAGACATGATACCTAACAAAGTAATCATCAGGAACTTCCATCGCACTATTTATATGTATCTCATCAGGTAAATAACTATTCAATGCTCTTTTTAATTTATAAGGAGTAATATCAACATCTAAATCTAAATGAGCCACCTGATCAATTGCATGTACCCCTTTATCAGTTCTACCAGCAGCGACTATCTTTACTTTAGTATTATTATTAATCTTATAAAGAGCACTTTCTAACTCACCTTGTATAGTTCTATACCCATCTTGTTTCTGATACCCCTTAAAATTAGTACCATCATAACTAAATCTAATCAAAAATCTCATAATATCACTTCACATTCCAATATATATCTTTAATAAGGTCCATAACACTTTCCCGTCTAGGTAACTTAACATTCTTTTTCTCTTTAACTAATAATATAAAGGAGACTATATCAGGTCTTTTAATATTATATTTATTATCAAAGAAAATATCACTAGTATTCCCTTCTACTAACACTGTGTTATTACTAAGTACTATTAAATAATCAGTATATTGATATAAATAATTAGGATTATTACTATAAATAACTATAGTCTTAGCAAATTTATCTTTAAGTCTATTAATAATTCTAATAAGTTTTTTTCTTGTATTTAAATCAAGTCCTCTAAAAGGCTCATCTAATAATATTACTTTAGGATTTGTTATAAATGCTAAAGCAAACTGCAAAAGTTTTAACTCACTCCCTGTCAAAGTAGAAATACGTCTCTCTAAGATATCTACTTTAAGTCCTACTATTCTTAAAGAATCTTTTATTTTTTTATCAATATCATCTACTTCAAGTTTTCTATATCTAATATACTCTCTAAAATATTCATAAATATTATCTATATCAAACAGATTAACAAATCTCTTCTCTACAAGTTCAATTGTCTTACTAAATAAATAGTAATTACGTCTTAACTTTCTAATTTTATTAAAGTAAATAATCCCCTTACTATCATCTTCTAAAGATATTAATCTAAGTAATTTATCCCCATTCTCTCCATATATACCAGTAATCTCTCCTTTAGGTATAACAAAGGATAAATCAGAAAAAATTTTACTATTAACATGAGAAAACTTTATTTCCATAAATGTTCCACCATCCCTAAAGGACTCAAATTAATTTTGTCGGTAAGATTATAATACTCTAATTTAACAGATAAATCTACCATAAAAGGAAGTTCTAGACCAATTTTATTTAATAGACTATCATCACTTAATACTTCTAACATATCACCATTACTAACAATCATCCCTTTATCAAGTACATAAATAATACTATTAATAGTATAAACTACTTCATCCAAAGAAGAACTAGAAACTACTATAGTAATACCTCTTGTCCTCAACTGTTCTAAAAAGCCCATAAACTCTTCTTTTTCTAAAGGAGACAAAAAAAGACACGGATCATCTAATAATAGTAGTTTAGGATTATATATAACTTTAGATGCTAAAAAGACTCTAAGTTTCTCATATTCATTTAAATCTTTAATATTTTTATTAAGTAAATTAGTAATCTTTAAGTCTTTAGCAATATCCCTAACTAATACATTAATCTTATCATCCTCATATCCTAATCTTTCCAATGGATATCTAATATTTTTTAAGACAGTAGCATAGTTAAAGGTTAAAGTAGCAATATAAGAAATATCATTATCACTTTTTATTATCTCTTTATCATAAGTAATTTTATTTTTAATATTAACTATACCTGCAAGTACTTTAAGTAATAAACTCTTTCCACTATTATTAGAGCCTGTAACAAATACTAATGAGTTTAAAGGTATCTCTATACTAAACTTAGTAAAGGGACCTAACATTAAGTTATCAACCGAAACCAAACTACTCATCTTATTTTCCCTTCTTCTTTTGAATATTATAGTTAATATGGGTAACAAACTTATCAGGTAAAAATCTCACTATAAACTTAACAAACTTCATCTTAAAACCTGGAATAATTATAGTCTTACCACTAAGCATCTTCTCCACTGCATATCTTGCCACATAACTACTACTTAAAGCTTTAACTCCAAACTCTACACCTGCTCTATTATTAAAGTTAGTATCAACTGGTCCTGGACATAAAACAGAAATAGTAACTTTACTCTTACGTCTTCTTAACTCTTCATTAATCGCTAAACTAAGACGATAAACATAACTCTTAGATGCATAATAACTACTCATTAAAGGTCCCGACATAAAAGCAGTGCTTGAAGAAACATTAAGAATAATACCTTTATCTTTTTTAATCATATCTTTTAAATAAAACTTACATAACATATCAAGTGCCCTAATATTAACATCTAACATATTAAGTTCATTATTAATGTCTATATCAAAAAAATCTCCAAACACTCCAAAACCTGCATTATTAACAAGAATGTCTATATCATCATTTTTAGTTAAGACATAAAGTTCTTTAACTTTTTGTAAATTACTAAGGTCTACTACAACTATCTTAACTTTAACTTTACCATTAATAGTAGATTTAACACTCTCTAAAGCTTCTCTATTTCTACCAACAAGTATTAAATCATAATCTAATTTAGCAAGATTAAGTGCAATATCACGACCAATCCCACTACTTGCCCCTGTTACCATTGCCTTCAACTAAACCACCTCCGTCTTGTCTAGTTTTATTTTAACACAGAAAAAAAGAGAATACCAGTTCTCTTATACACTTTCTATATATTCCATAAGTTTTAAGAACAGTTTCATATGCTCTTTAGATAAACCATCTTTTCTTAATTTACGAATAGCAATTCTCTTTTTCTTAATAGGTAAATCAGAGAAAATAATACCTGCAAGTTTTTCTTTTAAATAAGTACTAATCTGTAAGTCCATTAAAATACTATCTATATCTTCATTAATAAGTCTAACTGCATCTATCTCAATATCTTTACCTCTACAATTAAGAGTTAATTGTCCAATAGTATTAACATTATTAACTTCAACTACAAAGTCATT
>CALVIP010000080.1 GCA_944331715.1 uncultured Bacilli bacterium | reverse complement strand
AAAATATATGAAGATAAGAGAATAGTTTCTTTACTTAAAGATATTATTTATAGTTCTAATATGGGGTATGTTAATAGAGAAATAGATAATATTATAAATAGAGAACTTAAAAAAGATTTATCTCTTAATCAAAGAGATGAACTTAAGAAGGTTCCTAGATATAATTATCATAAAGGACTTGCTATTGGTAATGTTACTAGTCAGATCTTAGCAATATTTTATTTAAATAGAATAGATCATTTAATAAAAGAGAAACTCGGATGTAAATATTATATAAGATATATGGATGGTGGAGTTATCTTTGATTATGATAAAGAGAGATTAAAATATATTAAAAATGTTATTGAAAAGGAGCTTGTTAAAGAGAAGTTAGAGCTTAATAAAAAGACTAATATATATAAGTTAAGTAGTGGTTTTACTTTTATAGGATATAGATTTATTTTAAGAAATAATAAACTTATTATTAGAATAAATAATAAAGTAAAGACAAGGATTAAAAGAAAGATAAAATACTTAAGTATTTATGATAAAGATAAGTTAGTAAGGGCTAAAGCTAGTTATTATGGTTATATGAAGAGAGCTTCTACTAATTATTTACAATATAACTTTAAAATTAAGTAGTTGTAAAATATAAAAAAATAGCTTATAATACACTTAAATGCGATTGATATTCAAGGAGTACATATAAAGTATTGATAGAGAGTTAATGTTTGGTGGAAATTAACAATATGATATATGGAAGGTAGTGAATAGAGCAGGGTTTCTGAAATAGTAGTAAGTTACCACGGGAAAGGCCGTTATCAATAATGAGTTAGTTATAATAACTATAAATTAAGGTGGTACAGTGTAGGTTATCTATGCCCTTAAGTTATAGTTATTTTTTATTTTAAGGAGGAGTCTATGAAAAGAGGAAAAGTCGTCATTATTCCGGATGAAGAACAAATATTAGAAGATAAGTTTGAACAGGATATTTTAGATGATGAATATCATGTTAAAGGTTATCAGAAATTTTCTGACGATAATAATTTAGGTCTGAATTTTAGAGATGATGAATCACATAGAGCAGGTCTTAGTATTGCAGAGTTAGGACATTTTAATTATAAGACTGAAGATGATATAGGTGTCATAGCTTTTTATCTTCCAAGTAAAGTTACAGATAGACAGTTAGAATATTTTGAAAATCATAAAGATGATTATGCTAGTTATGGGACAGTAGGCGCATATATTTTTAGAAGAGTAGATGATACTATTTATACTGATGAGATATATGGACTTGATGTGATAGAAAATCAAATGATTAAAAGAAATAGGAAAAGTGAGGAGAAAGGTCATGTTAGATAAGAAATATAATCATAAAGAAGTAGAGAAAGATAAGTATAATAATTGGGTAAATAAAGGATACTTTAAAGGTGATAAAGATAAGAGTAAAGAGCCTTTTTGTATAGTTATTCCACCACCTAATGTTACAGGTAAATTACATTTGGGTCATGCTTGGGATACAACACTTCAAGATATTATTATTAGATACAAGAGAATGTGCGGGTATGATGCTTTATGGCTTCCAGGAATGGATCATGCTGGTATTGCAACACAGGCTAAAGTTGATAAAAGATTAAGAGAAATGGGAATTAATCCTCGTGGTATAACTCGTGATGAATGGTTAGAACATGCTTGGAGTTGGAAAGATGAATATGCTACTACTATTCATGAACAATGGGCTAAACTTGGTCTTAGTCTTGATTATACTAAAGAAAGATTTACTTTAGATGAAGGACTTAGTAAAGCAGTTAGATATGTATTTGTTAAACTTTATGAGAAAGGTTTAATCTATAGAGGAGAGAGGATTATTAACTGGGATCCAGTTCAAATGACTGCTTTATCTAATGAAGAGGTTATCTATAAAGAAGATAAGGGAGCATTTTATCATATTAAATATTATATAACTGGTACTGATGAATATTTAGATGTTGCAACTACTCGTCCAGAGACTTTATTTGGTGATACTGCAGTTGCTGTTAATCCCTCTGACGATAGATATAAACATTTAATTGGTAAGACAGTAATTCTACCTATTGTTAATAAAGAAATACCTATTGTAGGAGATTATCATGCTGATCCAGAGTTTGGAACGGGGTGTGTAAAGATAACTCCTGCCCATGATCCTAATGACTATGAAGTAGGGATGAGACATAACCTACCTCGTGTTGTTGTTATGAATTTGGATGCTACTATGAATGAGAATGCTCCAGGATATGTTGGTATGACTCGTGAAGAGTGTAGAGAAAAATTAGTAGAAGATTTAAAGAAACAAGATTTATTAATTAATATTGAAGAGATGACTCATAATGTAGGACATAGTGAGAGAAGTGATGCTGTTGTTGAACCTACTTTATCTAAACAATGGTTTGTTAAGATGAGACCTCTTGCAGATAGAGTACTTGATAATCAAAAGAATAAAGATACTAAAGTAAACTTTGTTCCAGAACGTTATGAAAAAACAATGAATCACTGGATGGAAATTACATATGACTGGTGTATTTCTAGACAATTATGGTGGGGACATAGAATACCTGCTTGGTATAAAGGTGATGAAGTATATGTTGGAATGGATGCACCAGAGGGTGATGGATGGGTTCAAGATGAAGATGTACTAGATACTTGGTTTTCATCTGCATTATGGCCTTTTTCAACACTAGGATGGCCAGAAGAGACTGATTTATTTAAAAGATATTATCCTAATAATGTCTTAGTAACTGGTTATGATATTATTCCATTCTGGGTTAATCGTATGACTTTCCAAGGTTTAGAATTTACTGGTAAAAGACCATTTAAAGACTGCCTTATTCATGGACTAATTCGTGATAAAGAAGGACGTAAGATGAGTAAGTCTTTAGGTAATGGAGTAGATCCTATGGATGTTATAGATGAGTATGGTGCAGATAGTTTAAGATTTTTCTTAACTACTAATAGTGCTCCTGGAACAGATTTAAGATATGATGAAGAAAAGATAAAATCTACTTGGAACTTTATTAATAAGTTATGGAATGCATCTCGTTATGTTTTGATGAATCTTGAAGATATGAAGACATCAGGATATGATTATCAAAATTTAAGTAAAGCTGATAAATGGATTTTAACTTTAAAAAATAATTTAATTAAAGATGTTACTAAAAATATGGATAGTTATGATTTTCATAATGTTGGTAATATGTTATATAAGTTTATTTGGGAAGACTTTTGTGATAACTATATTGAGTTAAGTAAAGCTAATATGAATGATACTACTAAGAGTGTTTTACTTGATGTTTTAACAACAATACTTAAATTACTTCATCCATTTATGCCTTATGTAACAGAAGAAATTTATTCTATGTTACCATTTAAAGATAGTGAGTCTATTGTAATTAGTACTTATCCTAAGTATGATAGTGAGACTGTATTTAATGAGGAAATGGAAGA
>CALVIP010000079.1 GCA_944331715.1 uncultured Bacilli bacterium | reverse complement strand
GCTTGTTCTAAAGCTTCTTTTAATATTTCTTTAGTAACACCTTTTATTTTAATATCCATTTGTAAAGCACATATTCCAGTAGATGTACCTGCTACTTTAAAGTCCATATCGCCTAAATGATCTTCCATACCAGCGATATCTGTAAGAATAGTATAATCATCATCACTTGTAATAAGACCCATTGCAATACCTGCAACTGGAGATTTTATTGGAACACCTGCTGCCATTAGACTCATACATCCTGCACAGATACTAGCTTGTGAACTACTACCATTACTTTCAAGTATTTCTGATACTACACGAATTGTATAAGGAAATTCATCTTCACTAGGTATTACTTGAAGTAAGGCTCTCTCACCTAAAGCCCCATGACCAATCTCACGTCTACCAGGTGCCCCATATCTTCCTGTTTCACCAACTGAAAATTGTGGGAAGTTATAATGTAACATAAATCTCTTTTCATCTTCTAAACTAAGTCCATCAAGTATTTGATGTTCCCCTAATGCTCCTAGTGTTGTAACTGCTAAACACTGTGTTTCTCCTCTTGTAAATAAAGCAGATCCATGAGTTCTAGGAAGTAAATCTATATCAGTTGATAATGGTCTAATCTCATCCATTTTTCTACCATCAGATCTAATCTTTTCTTTAACTACAATATTTCTAAATAAACGATATTCTACATCACTAAATATTTTCTCTACTTTTACAAGTAATAAATCTAACTCTTCATCTTCTAGGTCTTTATTATCTTCTTTATATTTTTCTAATAGATTATCTTTTATTTCATCTATTTTTCCATAACGTTCTAATTTCTCTTTAATTCTTAACGCTTCATCTAAATCTTTCTCAATTAGTTTAGTTACTTCATCTCTTAAATCATCTTCAATAGTTAAAGATTCATATTCAAAAGGTGTAACTCCAATATCAGAGATAATTTCTTCTTGCCATTTACATAACTCTTTTATTGCCTCATGCCCTTTCATTAAGCCTTCAAGCATAATATCTTCACTAACTTGTTTAGCCCCTGCTTCTACCATGTTAATAGCGTCTTTTGTACCTGCGACAGTAAGATCAAGCTCACTTTTCTCTAACTCTTCTACTGTTGGATTGATAATGTATTCTCCATCAACATAACCAACTTTAACACCAGCGATAGGTCCTAAGAAAGGAGCCCCACTTATCATAGTTGCTAAAGATGAACCTAACATTGCTGTTAGTTCAGGAGAACAATCTTGGTCAACAGATAGAACTGTATTAATTACTTGTACTTCATTCTTAAAATCTTCTTTAAATAAAGGTCTCATAGGTCTATCAATCATTCTTGCTGCAAGAGTTGCAGCTTCAGTAGGTCTTCCTTCTCTTTTAATAAAACCTCCTGGAATTTTTCCAACAGAATAAAGTTTCTCTTGATAATTAACTGTTAATGGAAAGAAATCACTTAATAAATTAGCTTTCTTATTAATAACAGTTGCTGTTAATATAACAGTATCATTATATCTAACTAAAACAGAACCAGTCGCTTGTTTTGCAAGTTCACCATGCTCTACTACTACTTTCTTTCCATAAAAATCATATTCATATACTTTTTTACTCATATTACTTCCCTCTTCTTTCTCTATATTTCTTTAATACCATTCTTTTCTCTTCTATAGGTCCATTATACTCTACTACCGATAAATAAGGTTTCATTTTAGTGTCGACAAACAAACTGCCAACCTTATCGTAATTAGTATTACAGTATTTAAGTTCAGTTTCTAAATCTATGAACTCACTGGAAAAAAGTTTATCATCATCAAGAGTTGCTATATTATATCCTTCATTTAATCGATATAATAAAGCATCTTTCTTTACTAATACACATTTTATGTCATAAGTCACTTTCCAATAAAGAATAGGCAAAGATAAATTACAAACATCATCAAATTTACATTCAGTTGTTTGAACTATATTTCCTATAAAGATATTACTAACATCAAGCTTTTCACTTCTATCTTTTTCAAATGTTCTAATTATTGTACCTTTTAATTGATGTTTATTATCTTTTAACATCGTATAATGAATTAATTTATCTGCTTGAATATCACTAAGTGATACATATTCTTTAGTAATTAAATTAATAAATTTATCACTAGATTCTCTATACAGTAATATTTCTTCATTATCTAAAGTAACTCCTATATAAACATTATTAGCATTCATACATTTATACTTCCTCCACAAATCTATTATATAATAACAGAAAAAAAGAGAAATTTCTACTCTTTCCTTTTATTAATTTAAATTATTTTTTAGACATAATAGTTATTTTACCATTTCTCAATAATACTAATTGTTTATTTTTATTAGAAGATGTAACCGATAATATATCAGGCTTTTGTTCATGAGTTATTTCATAAGTACCTTTTAAATCATGAAAACTAAGTAACGATGAGTTTTTACTTTGAGCATAACATGTATCACATGTTAAATTTCTAAAATTAAAATATGAGTTTAAAGATTTAACATCAAGTTCTTTTATACCAATTTTTTCCTTCTATTTTACCATTAACATTATTTATATATGACACAACACTTCCTAAACCAGACAAATTTATTTGTCCATTAACATTAGATATTTCTTGACTTCTTATAATACTATTTATTATATCAATATTACCACTAGTACTTTCTAATTCTAACTGTTCTAATATTATATTTTTAAGCATTATTAAACCAATTTTTGATTATATTTTAAGTTTATATGGTAATAATGGTATAAACATTTCAGAATTTGTTTTAATATTTATCTTTTTAGGATTTTTCTGTGTCCTTTTAGCACCATAAGATGTTCTAATTCTTATTTTATTATTATCCCCAAATATATCTTGATAAATATTTAAAGAACTATTGCTTGCTTCTATTATAACTTCCTCCATACACCACTTACTCCTCCCTGACTTAATACTCTACAGATAGAAAAACTATTGCAATCTTGCAATAGTCTAATTATATGCTTTACTTTCTTAAACCTAGTTTCTTAACTACTTCACGATATTTTGCAACATCTTTCTTAGCTAAATAATTAAGCATATTTCTTCTTTGTCCAACTTTCATTAAAAGACCACGACGTGAGTGATGATCATGAATATGAGTCTTTAAATGCTCTGTTAAATTTTCAATCTCTTTAGTTAAAATTGCTATTTGAACAGGAGCAGAACCAGTATCATGTTCATTAACACCATAATCTTTAATGATTTGTTGTTTCTCTTCTTTTGTTAAAGCCATATTAACCTTCCTTTCTTAATATATTAGCCATATTCTTGGTAATTGGTGTAAGGAAGAACTCCAACTACTAGGAATAGGTATGCACATAATATACCATAAATCTCTCAATCTGTCTATTATTTTCAAAAAAATTATGATAAAATGTCTATGGTGATAATATGGCAAGTGCAATTATACATATAGCAGTCGCTAAAGAAATT
>CALVIP010000078.1 GCA_944331715.1 uncultured Bacilli bacterium | reverse complement strand
GAGTTAAATTCTAATAAAATAAAACTTGATGAAGGATTAGAAGAATATAATAGTAATTTATATACTTTGAATAAGACAAAAGAATCTACAGAAACAGAACTTAATAATGGATTTAGTACTTTAGAAAATGCTAAGACAGAATTTAATAATGCTTTATCAAATATAGGCCTTACAGTAGATAGTTTACAACCTACACTTGATACAATAAATGCTACTATAACAGAGTTAGAAAAACAGTTAGAAGGACTTGATCCTAGTGATAGTTTATATGAAACATTAACTGCTAGACTTAACGAACTTAAAAATAATAAGACTAATATAGAGACATTAATAAATACTAATAATACTTTAACTGAACAAGAAAATATTTTAAATAGTTCTTTAAGTACTTGGAATAATGAATATAGTAAAGCTTTAAAAGAATTAAATAGTGCAAAGAAGACAATAGATAATGGTTATAAAGAGTTAGAACAAGGCTATGAAGAATATACTACTAACTATAATCTATATTTGGAAGAAGTATCTAATTATGAAAATAAGATAAATGATGCTAAGAATGAGATTCAAAATATAGAGAAACCTGTTTGGTATTTACTAACTAGAGAAGACTTAACAGGTTATACTAGCTTTTATGAAAGTGCTACTAAAGTAGATTCTATCGCTGCTGTATTTCCAATATTCTTTATTTTAATAGCATTCCTAATGGCTTTTAATACGATGAATAGAATGATAGAAGAAGAGCGTAGTGAGATTGGGGCCTTTATATCTTTAGGTATTAGAAAGTCAACTATTGCCTTTAGTTATCTATTATATGTTTTTATCGCTTGTGTTTTAGGTCTTGTTATAGGACTAAGTGTTGGTTATACATTAATACCTAGAATACTTTATACAGTATATTCTGCATCCTTTACAATACCAGAATTATCTACTTATGCTAATCCATATGCTTGTCTTATTATCGTTTTAACAACAATTATCTTAATGAGTTTAGTAGTATTTATTACTCTTATTAAAGACTTTAAACTTGCACCTGCAACTATATTAAGACCAGAATCTCCTAAGAATGGTAAAAAGATATTATTAGAGAGAATTAAACCATTCTGGAAGCATTTATCATTTTCTTGGAAGATAACTTTACGTAATTTATTTAGATACAAGAAAAGAATCTTTATGACTGTTTTAGGTATTGCAGGATGTACTGCTTTACTTCTTACAGGTTTTGGTATAAAAGATAGTCTTAGTGACTTATTAGATATACAATATGGAGAGATAACTCATTATGATGCAACACTTGTCTTAAATGATGATGTTGATGAAGATGATGTTACTAAAGCTTTAAGTGATAATAATATAACTAATTATATAAATACTAATATATCTAGTTTTACTTTTAAAGCGAATAATAAGAATTTAGACTTTACCTTAATTGCCTTTATGAATGATGAAAAGATTAACGATTATGTAACTTTAAAATCCCTTGATGGAAGTGATTTAAACTTAAGTGATGATGGAGTTATTATTACAGAAAAGATGGCTGATTTATTAAATGCTAAAGTAGGCGAGAATATTAGTATTAGAAATAGTGATAACGAATTATTTATAGTTAAAGTTTCTGGAATATGTGAAAACTATATAAGTAATTTCATGTATATGAATAGTACTTATTATAAAGAGATATTTAATGATGATAGTTACAATAGTTATCTTGTTAATTTAAAAGATTCTATTAATGAAGAAAAACTATCTAATAATCTATTAGATACTGGATACTTTGGAGCGATACAGTATACTGATGATAATATGAAAATGTTTAATGATATTATCGCTGGTATGAATAATATAGTCTATCTAATAATAGCATTTTCAAGTTTTCTTGCTATAACAGTTTTATATAATCTAACAATTATTAATATCAATGAAAGAAAAAGAGAGATAGCGACTCTAAAGGTCTTAGGCTTTAGAGATAAAGAAGTATCTAGTTATGTATATAGAGAAACTATTATTTTAACTATAATAGGTATTATAGTGGGAATATTTTTAGGCTTTTCTTTAAATACCTTTATCTTAATGATAGCAGAGACTGATGAGATATTATTTATTAAGACAATTAAACCATTAAGTTATGTTCTATCATTTATAATTATTATAGTATTTAGTGTTATAGTTCAAGTAATAACATACTTTATCTTAAGAAGAATAGATATGATAGATTCATTAAAATCAGTAGAGTAGAGAATAAAGCTTAAACCTATTTATGTTACAGATTTATTTATAATAATCTTCGGTATCCCGTGTGGACCGAAGACTTTTTGTTGAAAAAGAAAAAAGGACTTGATATTCCTTTCAACCTAACTGAAGTGATTTAATATCATACATCAGTTATAGACCTGACAAAGTTTTTAACTTTCGGTATAAATAGTATAACATGTATTTTTACTATTTGTGTAATTATATTTTAAGTTGTTAGGTTAAAGCCCTTTCCTGGGTTTCTATCTAGAATAGAATAAAGGGAAGGGAGAAAATTATGAATAGAGATTTTAATTATAACTATAATTACTATCCAAATAATATGGATAGAGATATGAATAATCCTAAATTCTTTACTGAAAAAGAGGGTTATTTAAGAGGTAATATGTTTAGAAATTTATATAGTCAGTATAAGAATTATGAACCTCAAACTTTAAGACCTACTACAGAACAAGAGGAGATGTTTTTAAGAATGTCAGAAGCAGAGTTTGCTGCTCATGACCTTAATTTATATTTAGATTTATATCCTAATGATGGTAATGCACTAGACTTATTTAATAAGTATAGAAAAGAAGCGAATAGATTGATGATGGATTATGAAGATAAATATGGTCCAATTCTAGTTAGTAGTGATAGTCTAGATACAAGTCCATTTTTATGGCAAACGCAAATATTTCCTTGGAATATGGAGGGATTAAGTAATGTTTAAATATGCTAAGAGATTACAATATCCAGTTAATATTAAGAAAAAGGATATTAATATGGCTAAACAGTTAATTACTCAGTATGGTGGTCCTAATGGAGAACTTGCTGCAGCACTTAGATATCTTAATCAAAGATATACTATGCCTGATCAAAAAGGACAAGCGTTGTTAACAGATATTGGAACAGAAGAACTTGCACATGTGGAAATGATCTCTACAATGGTATATCAACTTTTGAAAGATGCTACTGTAGAAGAATTAAAAGAAGCAGGACTTGCTTCAAACTATGCAGAACATAGAAATGCTATATATCCTACGGATGCTAATGGAGTGCCATTTACTGTTGCGTATTTTGCAACAACAGGAGATCCATTAGCAGACATTATGGAAGATATGGCTGCAGAACAAAAAGCAAGAGCAGTATATGAAAATTTAATAGACCTTACAGATGACCCTGATGTTATTGGACCTCTATTATGGTTAAGACAAAGAGAAATAGTTCATTATAATGCTTTTGAAGATTTATTTAATTACTATGATAAAATGTT
>CALVIP010000077.1 GCA_944331715.1 uncultured Bacilli bacterium | reverse complement strand
TAGTAGGACGTAGTAATGTTGGTAAAAGTAGTTTTATCAATACACTTTTAGGAAGAAAAAACCTTGCTAGAACTTCATCTCATCCTGGAAAAACCCAAACCCTTAACTTCTATGAAGTAAATAAAGAGTTCTATTTAATAGATGTACCAGGTTATGGTTATGCCGAAGTAAGTAAAAAAAGAAGAGAAAAATTTGGTAAAATGATAGAAGAATATTTAGAGACTAGAAAACAGTTAAAAAGAGTCTTTATGATTGTAGATTTTCGTCATAAACCAACTGAAGATGATGTCTTGATGTATAACTTCTTAAAATATTATAATCTTCCTGTAACTATAGTAGCGACTAAAGCCGATAAAATAGGAGCAAGTAAAAAAGATAAATGTAAAAAACAGATTACTGATACCCTTGATTTAGTAGTAGGAGATGATTTAGTAATTTTCTCAAGTGTTACTAAAGAAGGAAAAGATAAAGTAATGAAAACAATAGAAGACTTAAGCGTCGACACGATTTAAGTCTTTTTTCATACTCTATAATAGGTGAAGTTTCATGAAGTTAATAATAAAATCAGATACTTTATATTATTTAATATTACCAGTTAATTTAAAGAGTCTAACAGAAGAAGAAATAATAACTAAAATTAAACATATCTTCCTAAATTATAATCATAAATATCATCTATTAGAACCAGGATTTTACGAAGTAGATGTTTATCATCATAATATTGTAGGAACTATTTTGAAAGTAGAGAAAATAGATGCCTTTGATTTCTCAGAAGAAGTGGATTTAAGAGTAGTTATTAAAGATAAAATAAAAATATATTTAAAACTAATAGATGCAACAGACTTTCCAGAATTTAAAAGTAAAATAGATGTGGATACTCTAAGTCTAAAAGATTATTTACATCTAATAGAACATTCTAATATTATTATAGACACAAAAAAAGTTCTCAGTTAGAGAACTATAGCAATCATGTTGTTAGAGCCTTTATTAACAACCTTAGTTAAAGTCTGTTGTAATTTATATCTAATATTATCTGGCATAGAATTAATCTTCGCTTGTATTCCTTCTTGAACAATATTATCTAAACTTCTGCCAAATATTTCACTCTTCCATATCTCACTAGGATTATTTTCATAATCTCTCATTAAGTAATCAATTAACTCTTTACTTTGAACTTCACTACCAATAATAGGTTCAAAAGTAGAATTAACATCGACTCTAATCATATGAATAGATGGTGCGACAGCCTTAAGTTTAACTCCATATCTAGGTCCTTGTTTAATAATCTCAGGTGTATCTAATTTCATATCAGAAAGCGTTGGAGTTGCAACACCATAACCAGTTTGTTTAACCATCTTTAAAGCATATTTAATCTGATCATATTCACGTCTAGCTTCTTCATAATCTTGGAATAAAGATAAAAGTCCTGCTTTACTAGTAACATCTATCTTAATAATATCTCTTAAGACATCACTATATAAAGCACTAGGAGCCTCTAAATTAATAGTAACAATACCAGTAGAAGGATCAACATCAGATAAATAAGCTTTCTCTATTACTTCATTACTTCTAAAGTGTTCTGTAATCTTTTCAATATCTCTTAACTTATCAACTTCCATAACACTTTCACGAATAACATCAATATATTTACGTTTAATATCATTATTAGCATTTAAAATAGCAATCCACTCAGGCATATTAACTTTAACTTCTAATACAGGAAACTCATATAAAGCTTCTCTTAATATAGAAATCATTTCTCTTTCATTCATTTGATCTACATTAATAGGTAAAACAGGAACATTATGTGCTTCTTTAATAGATTCAGCAAGTCTTTCAGTTTCAGGTAGAGTAGGATGAGTTGTATTAAGCACTACAATAAAAGGTTTACCAATCGCTTTTAATTCTTCAATAACTCTCTCTTCAGCTTCTAAATAATCACTTCTATTAAACTCACCAATAGAACCATCAGTAGTAACAACAATACCAATAGTAGAGTGATCCTTAATAACCTTTTCAGTACCAACTTCAGCAGCCTCTACAAAAGGAATCTCTTCATCATACCAAGGAGTCTTAACCATTCTAGGACCATTATCGTCACTTGCCCCTTTAGCATTAGGAATAACATAACCAACACAATCAACTAATCTAATATTACAACTAAAATCATCAATATTAACTTTAGCAGCTTGATTAGGAATGAATTTAGGCTCTGTTGTCATAATAGTCTTACCCTGAGCACTTTGAGGAATCTCATCTAGTGTTCTTTTCTTTTCATATTCATCTTCAATATAAGGAACTACTAAAGTTTCCACCATTCTCTTAATAAAAGTACTCTTACCAGTTCTAACCGCTCCAACAACACCTAAATAAATATCACCACCACTTCTTAAAGCAATATTTTTAATAATTTCTGTTTTTTCCATAAACATCACAGCCTTCTTTCTTCTCTTATTCTAATAAATATTTATTCATAAAATTTGTTTTTATGAAAGAAAGGAGTAATTTTGGCTAATTTTTTAAACTATTTAGAAAAAAATCAAAAGTCTTTTACTGAAAAAGCTTTTAATATTATAGATAGTCTCATCTTAGCATATTTATCTTACTTACATTTTCCAAATACTAAAACCAAGTTAAAAGATTTGAGTGTTCTTAAGTCTGCTAAAACTAAAAAGAATAAAGAATTTATTAAAAGAGTTATAGCAAGTAATCGTTATAAAGATGTAGAACTATGCTTTTATGTAGAAGATACTAATGATTTAATAGAAAAACAGTTCTCTGCTATAACTTTCTTACTTCCTGATAATACTATGTATATTTCTTTTAGAGGAACAGATTCTACTCTTACGGGTTGGAAAGAAGATTTTAATATGGCTTTTATGTTACCAGTACCAGCTCAAAAAGAGGCTCTAAACTATGTAGAAAAAATAACTAAACTAATACCAAGAAAGTTCTATATAGGAGGGCACTCTAAAGGAGGTAATCTAGCAGTTTATGCAGGGTGTAATTTATCTAATGATTTATCCTCTAGAATAATAAAGATATATTCTCATGATGGACCTGGCTTCTTAAAAGAATTTTTAACTACTTCTAATTATCAAAGTATTAAAGAAAAAATTGAGAAAGTAGTACCATCATCATCTATTATAGGCATGCTTTTATACACTAACGAACATTATAAGATAATAAAGAGTAGTGAAAAAGGTATATTAGAACATGACCCTTTCTCTTGGTTAGTTAAAGATAACAACTTCATAATCTTAAAGGATTTATCAGATGGTACTGCCTATACTAATAAAGTTATAAATGACTTTTTAAGTAGTCTTTCCAAAAAAGAAAGAGAAATCTTTATAGACTCTCTTTTTACAGTACTAAAATCAACTAACTTAACGACTCTAGATGAAATATCAAAAAACTTTATAATTAAGCTTCCTAATATTTTAATCGCTATTTATAAACTAGATGATGTTAATAAAAAGTATATCCTAAAGACAATAAAAGCCTTAATCAAAAGTTG
>CALVIP010000076.1 GCA_944331715.1 uncultured Bacilli bacterium | reverse complement strand
TAATTTAATATATTATAAAGGCCAATATAAAAATGGTAAAATTAAAAGTGCACATTTTTTTTACTTTTATATTACCATTTACCTCTATAAAAAACTCTAGGTTTTTGTAAGGTTAATTTTTTAGAATTATTAACATCTTCTCTTCTTAATATTTCATCACTAGCTTTTTCTAAAATATCAATATCTTCTTTTTTTGAGGTATTAACATCAATTCTTTTTTTTACAAAAGCATTTATTTTTTCACTATAAGATACTAACTTATTATAAAAAATAAATCTTTCATCTATACCTAATTTTAATTTTTCCTCCAAATCTGAAATTTCATCAAAACTATCTACTAATATTGCTCCATCAAATCCAGCCAAACCAGTAATCCAAGATATAGGCCTATAATCAAAATTATTTAGAATATAGCAACCTTCTAAATTACAAGATGCAAAAGAAAAACGTGTTCTTTTCGGATCTAATTTTGCTTTTGTGTTAGTTAATATTGTTTCTTTAAGTTCAACATCTGTAAAATCTACAGAGCTTAAATCTATGCCTTTAAAGTCAATATACCTGAAATTTTTATCATAAATGGGATCAAGTGGATTGTAATATTTTAAATTTTGACTGGTCAAACAATTTTGTTTTTTTAACCAAATTTTATAAATAATTGGAAGAACATCCCTTATTGTAGAAATATTGCCTAAAAATGAAAAATCAATTCTTTTTGCTTTATAAAAAAAATCTCTTAAATCAGATACATCAAAATATTTGAGTGAAATCATTAGACCAATAATGTTTAAGAATTCATTTTTATCATCTTGGTTGTCAAAATCATTTAATATTGAATCTATATTTTGCTTAGTTTTGTAATAATTTCTAATAGTAAAAACATAACTAAATTTATATAATATTTTAAGTTGCTCCTCAAAATAATTAATTTTATATTCATAAGTAAATTCTAGACCATCTTTATTATAATAATAATCGTCATTATTATTATAATAATCAAAGTTTAGTATATTATTAAGAATCAGCATTCCTATAATGTTAAAGTATTTTTTTCTAATATTGTCTAAAAAATAGTTATTAATATTTATTTTATGATTTTTAGTTTTTTTCCCTTCTATTTTAGTTTCTTTTGGGTTATTAGAAACAGAAAGATTTTTTTCTGTTACATAATTTTTTTCTTTATTTTCACCTGTATCATTTCCCATTGTTTTATTAATATGAGGAAGATAAACTTTCTCAATAATCTCTTTTAAACTATAACAATTTATATTTCCATCAAATATTATATTTTTGTTTTCTAAAAACCTCGTAACACTGTTCTTTAAATAATTATTTTCTTTTAAATTATTATATTCTTCTAAATAATCATATTTATTGTCTTTATAATCTTTTAGTATCTTCTTTAAAATCAAATCATAATATTTAATAACTACTTTTTCTTGAATATCTACATCATAAATATATTCAAGAATATTTTCTACATTATTGTATATTGAATAAAGTGTTTCATCTATACTAATATCTAAATCCCAATTTTCAGTTATATCCATAAGAGATAAAAATAATGTACACCAATTTAGTTTATTATGAAGAAAATTAAGGTTAATACTAAGCTCATATTTACTATCAACATTCACAGTTAAATGCAGCTTTTCTTCAGGTATATTTAACTCACTTTTTTTATGCTTTTCATAATTATCAATTATAGTATCTAATTCATTATAATAGTTACTAACATCAATTCCATAGGTTTTTATTCTATCTAATATGCTTTTTAAATAATCAATTTCTTTAATATTTTCTATTTGAATACTATCCACATAAATCACTCCAAAACAAAATTTTAAATATATTCTAATACAAAAATAACCATTTATCAATAAAATTAAGATACATTATAAAAATTTTTCTTATAAATTGTAATAGTAACTTTAGTATATTCATCTACTTTGGAATCAATCTCTATTTTATGTCCAAGACTTTTACATAACTCTTTACATAAATAAAGTCCCATACCTGTAGATTTAGAACTATTAACTCTACCATTATTACCTGTAAAAGTCTTATTAAAAACTCTTGGTAAATCACTTTTACTAATACCTTTTCCATTATCATAGATTGTAATAGTAACAAAATCATCAAAGTCTTCACCAGTTATTTCTATAATAGAATCTTTATCTTTTTTATATTTAATACTATTACTAACAATCTGATTAATAATAAACTCTAACCATTTAGAATCTGTTAATACTTTTAAATTACAATTATCTACTTTAAAGTCTATATCTAAGGCAAGTAAATCATCTTTATTTCTTAATGCTACATTTTTAATAATAGTATCAAGATTCCACTCTTTAATTAAATAATCATTATTAGCATTTTCACATCTTACATAATAAAGAATTTGTTCTACATCATCCTCTATTCTCTTTAATTCTCTTAAAGTATTTTTATCTTTTCTATTAATTAAGGTAAGACTTGCAAGAGGAAGCTTAACTTCATGTATCCATAACTCAATATATTCTTTGAAGTCTTCCTGTTTATTTTTTAGGTTACTAATCAAATCATGTTCATTTTTATTAACTTCATCTAAGACATCATAAAGCATCTTACCTTCTAAAAAGTTAGGTTCAAGAACCATCTCTATTAAAAGATATTTTTTATCTAAAGTATTTAATTTATCAAGTAATTCACTATAGAATTTTCTTTTCCTAAAATAATCAAAAAATAAAATGACAAAAAAGATAACAATAGTAAAAGCAGTTATAAAGATAATGATACTACTAGATAGTTTTAAAGCGATTAAGAATAATATTAAAATAATTATATAAATAATAAAGATTATAAAGGCATATAGTTTATCTTTTAAATAAGTACTTAATTTCATTTTAATAAATAACCTTCTCCCTTTCTTGTAACAATAACGTCATCGTATCCCATCTCATAAAGTTTTCCTCTTAATCTACTAATATTAACTGTCAAAGCATTATCATTTATATAAAGATCACTATTCCATAAATAACTCATTAGATCATCACGATTTACAATACTACCTCTATTATTTAAAAGATAAGTAAAGATTAACATTTCATTTTTAGTTAAATAAAACTCATTATTATCTTTAACAATAATACCTTTATTAGGATATATCTTTAAATCATCATACTCTAAATAATCAAAGCTTTTCTTCATTCTCTTAAAAATATTATTAATTCTAAGTAATAGTATTGTAGGGTTATAAGGTTTAGTAATATAGTCATCTGCTCCATAACTAATAGATAGTACTTCATCTATAGTTTTATTACTACTAGTAAGCATAATAACTGGAGTATTTACTTTATCATCACGAAGACTTTTAAGTAATGTTTCTCCATTTAGATAAGGAATATTAATGTCTAAAAGGATTAAATCTGGATTAAGTTTAATAATCTCTTCTTTACTATTTTTAAAGTCTGTTAACATCAACACCTCATATCCTGAATTAGATAATAAATTAGAAAGCTCATCTCTTAAAGTTTCATCATCTTCTACAATTAATATTTTCTCCATAAATTTCACCCAATAATAGAATATCAAAAAAATTA
>CALVIP010000075.1 GCA_944331715.1 uncultured Bacilli bacterium | reverse complement strand
TCAAACTTACTACTAGCAAGATTAGGATTACTACTAACTCTTACAACAGTTCCTCCTTCTTCATCAACTGCCGTTAATATTGGTACTTTAGATACATTTTGTAAATTATTAATCGTATCTTTTACTTCTGGTTTCGTCTTATCCCTAAAATCCTTTTCAAAAAAGACATAGCCTCCAAATTGATAATTTTCTAATGTTTCAATAGGATTATCAGGATACCTTACAAGAAGTAATTGACTAATCTTTTCATCAAGAGACATAGTTTTTAACTTCTTAGCAGCAAAGATATAAAAATCCTTAAAAATACCATTATCTTGCCACTCACTAGGAATTCCTTCGCTATCACTAGTTCCATTAACAGTTTTATAACCTAAAACCTTATTATCTTGCTTTTCCTTATTCTTATTTAAAGAACCATCATACTCTAACTTAACAACTTCGCCAATTTCTAAACTATTATCATCCAGTCCAAAAGTATAAATAATATTATTACTATCTTGCACTGTAAAAGTACCATCATTAACACCAATAACAGTAGCAGTTAAAGTTTTAGGAGTACTTTTGTTATCATTAAAGTTGCAACCAATAACAATACCCCCTATAACAAGAATTAAAAGTATAATAGAACCACCAATAATTTTCTTCTTCATAAAATTCACCTCATCACTACTAACATTATATAATTATTTTATAACTAATATGAAAAATTATTTAATAATATTGACTTAGACTAGACTCTAAATGCTATTATAATTACGAAGGGAAGTAATAATATGACAATAAAAGAAGTAGCCGAAAAATTTAATATGACTAATGATACACTAAGATATTATGAAAAAGTAGGTTTAATTGGTCCAGTTAAAAAGAATAGTAGCGGAATTAGAGATTATAGTGATAATGACTTAAGAAGAATAGAATTTATAAAATGTATGCGTAGTGCTGGTATTTCTATAGAAGTATTAAAAAAATATGTTGATTTATATGAAAAAGGAGATAGTACTAAATTAGAACGTCAACATCTATTAGAAGAAGAACAAGAAAAACTTGAAGAGAAAATTAAAACTATGACTGATGCCTTAGATAAACTTAAATATAAGATAGAACTTTATAAAACAGATAAATTAGATAAATATTTATAATCAGAGTAAATTAATTATTCTGATTATTTTAATTTATGTTATACTAGAAAACAAAAAGTAATATTTAATAATGACTAATTAATTTAATTAACCTATTTCGTTAACTATTTATTGACATATTTATTTCAATTATATATAATTAAATTAACCAATTAGGTTAATCTAAATAAAGGGAGGTTCTAGTGCAGTTAACATACAAGACAGATAAATTACAAAAATTATGTGAAAATCCTAAATATAATAAAGACTTAGTCAAAAAATATGGTGTAGAAGTTGCCAAAAAACTACCATTAAGAATAAAAGAACTTAAAGCTTTTGACAATTTAAACGATGTTCCCACCTGCTTACCATATAGAAGACATAAACTAAAAGGCGATTTAAAAGATAATTTTGCCATTAACATAACAAATCAATATAGACTAATATTTAAAAATAAAGATAATAATATAATAATAGAAGATTTAAGAAATATAAAAGATATAGAAAAATTGGAGGTGAATAAACATTATGAGTAATCTAAAAAAGTTTGAAGAATATGTAATAGCACCAGGAGAAACACTTTTAGAATTATTAGAAACAAATTGTATGACACAATTAGACCTTGCTAATAAAACAGGTATAACAAAAAAAACAATTAATGAAATAATTAAAGGTAAAGCCCCTATAACACCAGCTACAGCATTAAAATTAGAATATGTCTTTAATATAAGAGCAAGTTTTTGGAATAACCTAGAAAGTGATTATAGAGAATCATTAGAAAGAAAAAAAGATATGGACTCTATAATAGAAGATGAAAAATATTTAATTAATATTCCATACTTAGAAATGTCTAAAAGAAATTGGGATTATATAGAAAAAACAAAAGATCCTATTGAAAAAGTAATAAATCTAAGAAAATTCTTTGGGGTAGCCTCATTGTCATTTGATACAGAATTAAAAAAGAAATTAGCTTTTAGAAAAAAAGATAATGAAAACTTTTCTTTAGAGTCGTTATACTGCTTTTTAAGATATGGAGAAATAGAATCTAATAAAGATAAATATCCTAAATTTAATACTGAACTATTAAAAGAAAAGGTAAAAGAAATAAGATTACTAGCTAACACATCATTTTTAGAAAGCTTAAATAATATAAAAGAAATTCTTAAAAGTTGTGGTGTTTCTCTAGTTTATGAACCTCATCTACCTCATACTTATATTAATGGTGTTTCTTACAAAATAAGTTGCGATAAAGCTATTATAATGATTAGTGATAGAGGGAAAAGAGATGATATATTATGGTTTACCTTATTTCACGAAATAGCTCATCTTATAAAACACAGTAAAAAAGAAATATTTATAGATGATGATAATATAGATAAAACAGAAATAGAACTAGAAGCAGATAATTATGCAAAGAATATTTTAATAAAAGATACTGAGTATAATAATTTTATAAAAAATAATAGGTACACAGAAAAACAAATAAAAGATTTTGCCAAAGCAAATAATGTTAATACTGGTATAGTAATTGGTAGATTACAAAAAGATGGTATAGTCGGCTGGAGTGATTTTAATAATTTGATTACAAGATTGTAAAGAAGGAGTAGTTATGATTGAAGTAAAAGATATTAAAAGATTAGGAAATCTAAAAGAAGAAAAAATTTAAAATTTAGACAATTTCTAAAGATGAATGCTGATCCTGATAAATTAGATAGACAGTTTAAAGAATTGCATAATAAATATTTTAAAATATATGACTGTAAAAAATGTAGGAATTGTTGTAGAGAATTAGGAACAGTTATTACAGAAGATGAATTAGATTACTAAGACTTTACATATTGATAAAGAGAAATTTAAAAAGAAATATTTAGAAGAAGATGAGGATAAATATATATTTAAGACTAAAGGATGTCAGTTTTTAAACAATAATAATTGTAAAGTGAAAAAGTGCTTACCAAAGTCTTGTAAAGATTATCCATTTACTGATAAAGAAGATAGATTATATAGTATGTATAGTATTATTGATAATGCTAGCATCTGTCCTGTTGTCTATGAGATATTAGAAGAGCTAAAGAAAGAATATAATTTTAAGTGAATCAAAAAGAGGTACTTGGGAATTTCCTAGCAGTCATTTAGAAACTGATGAAACAAATTAAAAGAAGAAATAAGTTATACTGAAGATTTTAATCCTATAATTACAAATTATATAGATGAAATAAAAGAGGAGAAAGATACCATAATTCATAATATAGAAATAGATTTCGTTATTAATGTTGATAAAAATAATATAAATATTAAATTAAGTGATGAACATACTGATTTTAAATGGTTATTTAAAGATTCTGAGCTATTAGACGGATATATTAAAGATAAACTTAGTAATATATAAAAACTGCTAACTCCTCAGTTAACAGTTTCATTTAAAAATATAAATAATAATGTATGTACTATTTCTACGGAAAGAGGATATAGATA
>CALVIP010000074.1 GCA_944331715.1 uncultured Bacilli bacterium | reverse complement strand
GACTGCTATTTAACAGTCTGTAAATCGTGTTATAAGAAACTAATTAATAAAGAGATACTTATTTAGGTATCTCTTTTTTATTATGCTTTAAGGAGGGCAAAAGATGAAAAGTTATTGTTTAGATTGTAAAGAAAGACATAATGGATGTCATGCAACATGTTATAAATATAAAGAGTATAAGGAAGAATTAGAAAAAATTAAAACTAATATTAAACTTTCTAAACTCAGACCTAAAAGAAAAATAAGGAGTAAATTTTATGAATAAAGAAGTAGAAAATTTAGGTAAAAGATTAGTAGAAGAACTAGAAGTAGTTAGAGATGATTATATTAAAATGAAAGAAGAAAGACCGTTTTTAATTAGAAAAGATATTGTAGCAGCTGAATTAAAAGATTTATTACATAATACAGATAATTTAGAACAAAGTTTATTTGATTATATTGAGAACTTGTTAAAAATATAATAAAATTACTTTAAATTTTTTAACCAGGAGTGAATAAAATGGGAACTAATTATTATGTAATACAAAGAAATGATTATAAAAAATATATGTCAATGTTAGATCATATTAATACTATAAATTTTGATAAATTAAAAGAAGAACTAGATGATATTATTTATATTTATTATAGTGAAATGATAAATGCTATATGTTATGGTGATATATATTGCAAGTATAAAGAAGATATTAATAAAATAAAAGAAATAATATCTGAAGAAACTTCTAATTTAAAAACAAGTTTAGCTTTAGAAATAACACCATATGAAATATTAGGACATAGAAAAATTCATATTGGTAAAAGTAGTGCTGGATGGTTATTTTGTTTTCAATACCAAAATAATGAAACATGTAAATGGAATAACTATAAAGAAGTATTTGATTGGTTATATAAAAATACTATTGAAAATGAAGATTATTATATAATTGATGAATATAATGAAATTATTACTTATCAAGATTTTAAAAATAAAGTAGATGAAAAACAAAAAGATCCTAAAAATCTAGCTAATCCAGAAAACTTTTATTATTGTGATAATGTTGGAGGATATAGATTTGCTTTAGGAGATTTTGGTTAAGAAAGGAAAATTTAATATGGAAAATGAAAATATTGAAGAATTAATAAAAATAATTCCTATGCACAAAGTATATTCAAATAATTTACTTGCAATGGGATATAATGAAGAAAAAAGAGTTATGAGAGTAATATTTAAAAATAAATCTAGTTATTTATATTTTAATGTAGAACCAGAAATTTGGGATATTATATCTAAAGCTCAAAGTTCAGGTAAGGCATTAAATGAGAATATTGTTAAACATAAAGAAAAATATAAATACATAAAATTATAATTTATATCTAGGAGGATTTAAAATATGAATATAGGTAAAACATTAAACAAGATTGAAAAATTATGTGATAAGAATTTTTCTAAAATACCTCTTAAAGAAAGAAAAGATTCTATCAATATGCATGTTTTAGGAAATTGTTGTGATCAATATTATTATCTAATAGATAATGATTATTATAATTTTCTTAAAAGATTACATATCTGTAATGCTTTAAATGATTTAAAATATGAAAGAAAAGATGAAAAATGGAATAAAACAACTGTTAATGCTTTTCTGCACTATGTTTTTCAAATAGCAGAATTAGATAAAGATTCAGACAGATATAAAACTTTAAGTGAAAGTATTTCAAAAATGTTTAATGTACCTATAAATAGATTAAATTCTCAAGCAAACTTATTTTTACTGAATTTAAGTAAAAACCAAGATAATTTTAGAATTAAAGATTATTTTTCTACTTTAGATATAATAAAATATAAATATAGAAACCCTGAAAGATTAGAAAAAGATTTAAAAAATAATAAAATTTCAGATGAGGAATTAGAAGTTATTAAAGAATATTATGGAGTTTAATGTTATGAATAGTATTAAAAGAGGAACTATTTGGTATGTAAAAAGCTGTAATGAATATGAAGAATATTATGAAGGAATGACTTTTGGAACATCATTAATTTTAGTTACAGCTTTTTATAATTACAACACTGATAATAAAATTACCTATTTTAAAATAGATCATAGAAAATCTCAATATAGTTTAGAAATAGAAATAAATAATATAACAAAATATATACATTTAGACAAGCTATATACAGGAGATGCTAAATGTTTAGATTATTATGTGAAACAATTAGAATTTACTACATTTAGAAAATTATTAACTATAGCATTTAAAATTTCGAGAAAACAAGCAGTTAATTCTCAAAAGAATATTGAAAAATTCGGAATTACTGTATATATAACAGAAAATGAAGATGTAAAACTAACCAAATCTAATAAAATAAAATTATCTAAAAGAGCAAAAGAAGATATAATTTATAATTCCAAAACAGATGAAGATATCAAAATATTATGTGAAAAATATAGTATTTATCCTATAAAAGCTATAAAAGAAATAAGAAATAGACTAATTTATCAACATAAGCAAAATGAAGGATGATTAACATGTTATAAATAATATATGTAATTGCTAAAGTACTCTATCTACTATAATAAAAATATTATTATAGTAGATTTTTTATTATATACAATAAGGAGGAATTAAAATGAGTGTAATAATAGCATTAAAATATAATAAAGGAATAATACTTGGTGCCGATAGTCAAATAACAAATAATCATATAAAAATTAATAATGTTACTAAAATCCATGAAAGTAAATATTCTAATACAGCAATAGGAACAGCAGGTTCTCTTAGAGTATTAAATTTAATAAAAAGTATAGATGATTTAATGGATTATAAAGACATTTTAGATAAAGTAGAGTTGAATGAAAAATATATAGTTACAAATATAATACCAAAATTAACAAATATGTTAGAAAAAAGTGGTTGTTTATATAAAGAAAATAATATAATATCAACTGATAATGAATTTTTAATAATATCTGATAAGAAAATTTTTAGTGTTGGTTTTGATTTTTCAGTTTTAGAATTTGACAAGTATGGTAGTACTGGTTCCGGATATGAACTTGTAGTTGGATATTTAGATACTCTGAATTATATTCCAGAGAAAACAAATTTAGATGAAGCAATTAAAATATTAGAAACAGCTATTAAGAAATCTTGTAAAAATGAAATATATATTAATGATGGTATAGATTATATAAATCTTGAATCATAAATATATTAAATTCAAACATAATCTATGTTTAAATCAATTTTTATACTAATTACACATAATTTTATATTTAAGTATTAAAACTTTGTTAAAACTAATTTTAAGAGGAGAGAAATATAAATATGATAACTTTAAATAGAACAATGCTATTTGATGGTAGTTATATGCTTCATAGGAGTTTAACTCAAGAAGAATTATGGAACATGAAAAATCATAAAGGAGAAAGAACTGGAGGAGTATTTGGTTGCTTAAAAACAATACAAAAAGAATTAAGAACATATAATTATTATCCCATAGTTGTATTTGATGGTGGATTATCTAAAAGAAGATTATCTATATATCCTAATTACAAAAGAGCTGAAGAAAAAGCTCTATTGTTAGAATGTAAAGAAGAAGATAAAACAGAAGAACAATTAATAGAAGAAGAATTTAGAAGAGAATATCATACTCAAAGAAATATATTATTAAATCTA
>CALVIP010000073.1 GCA_944331715.1 uncultured Bacilli bacterium | reverse complement strand
TGTAATGATTTAACTATATCTATCGCTTCCATTATCTCTTTATTAGATTTAATCTTTTTTCTTAGCTCTACATACTCTTTATAGTCTTTCTCTTCTTTAATAGCTTTTACTAACTCTAAAGCTTTCTCTTCTATTTCTTTATTACTTACTAGCTTTTCCATCTAAACTCCATGTCTTCGCTTCTATTATCTCGACATTAACAATACTACCTATCTCTACATCATCACCTGTAAAATTAACTAATTTATTAGTATCGCTATAACCAAAGTATTCATTCTTTTTATCACTAATACCTTCTACTAGAACAGGTACTATTTTACCAACTAGTTTCTCATTATTCTCTTTAAAATAAGTATTAACTATATCATTAAGTTTATAAAGTCGCTGTTCCTTTTCTTCTTTAGTAATATTATCAGATAGTTTTGCAGCAGGAGTACCAACACGTGGTGAATAGATAAAAGTATAAGCATTATCATATTTACATTCGCGAACTAAGTCTAACGTCTCTTCAAAGTCTTCTTCTGTTTCTCCTGGAAAACCTACAATTATATCAGTAGATATAGTACAATTAGGTATCATTTCTTTCATCTTATGGAATAGAGTTAGATATTTTTCTTTAGTATAACGTCTTCCCATTAATTTAAGAATTCTATCACTACCTGATTGCACTGGTAAATGAATACTAGGCATAATATTAGGATACTTGGCAATTACTTCAATCATTTCATCAGTAAAGTCCCAAGGATGACTAGTCATAAATCTAATTCTAGGTATATTAGTTTTAGCAACATCTTCTAATAGTTCTGCTAATGAATAATTATCATACAAATCTTTACCATAAGCATTAACATTTTGACCTAGTAGAGTTACTTCTTTATAACCATCTTTAATAAGATTATCTATTTCTTTTAAGATATCCTCTTTTTCTCTACTTCTTTGTCTTCCTCTAGTATAAGGAACTATACAATAAGTACAAAACTTATCACAACCATAGATTATATTAACATAAGCTTTATACTTACTAGCTCTATCTACGGGTAGACTTTCTATTAAATCCCCTTCTCTTGAATATACTTCTATTTGTTGTTTATCTTCACTTTTTTCTAATATTTCAGGTAACTGATAGAAATTATGTGTACCTATTACAAAGTTTACAAATGGGTATTTTGACATAATTGTATTAACAACTATTTCTTCTTGAGCCATACAACCACATAAACCTATCATTAAATCTCTTTTAGATTCTTTAATATGTTTTGCCTTACCAAGTAATCCAAAAGCTTTATTATGAGCATTTTCTCTTATAGAACAAGTATTTAATAAGACTAAGTCAGCTTCTTCAATTATTTCAGTAAAAGAAAAACCTAATAGTTCTAATATACCTTTAATATTCTCACTATCATGTTCATTCATCTGACAGCCATAAGTCTTTAAGAAACATTTTTTACCTTTATATTTATTAATATATTTAGAATCTAAGTTATATTCTTTCTTTTTATAATCTATTTTTGTACTACTTCTAGCGACTTTAAAATCTGGTAAATGCATATTATCACTTCTTTCTAAACAGTTATATTTTAACATATAAACATAGAAAAAAGAAGAATTTATTTTCTTCTTTATACAGTAACTTCCATTAAAACATTCTTAACTATATTATCCATGAAAGTTAATTTATTATTCATAAGTTCATTTTTTATAATATCAAAATTCTTCTTAACTAAATCTACTATCTCTTTTACTTTAGGAAGTAATTTAGCTTTCTTAGATAATTCATTTACTATAGTCTCTAAATTAGTTAACTTAGTATATTTACCAAACTCATCACTTTTAATAAAAGTATTATATAAATTGTTAAATGATACTAAATCAATGTTATTAAATCTTTTATCTTCTAATAATTTTAGAGTTGTACATAAATTACCTGTTGATATTGCAATATCAAGAATAGTTTTTCCTTCATTATTTCTAATATTAGGATTAATCTCTTTATTTCTCTTTAACTTTTTAATAATATTAGCAGTATGAAGATAGTTTCTAGTAGCAAGTAAATGAGTAAATGTATTACCATCTTTATTTTGATGATTAATATCACTATCTATTTCATTCATATACTTTTCTACTAAATCATATTTCTTACTCTTTAGTAATCTCATTAAAACAGTATTACCATCCTGATCTATTGTATTTAAACTAACTATTTTCTTCTTTATTAATTTATCTACTAATTCTAGATGTCCTTCTTTAATAAGTTCAAATATCAAGGACGGTTCTTCTTCACAAGCAGTAATTGCCTGTGTCTCATCGTAAAACATTTAAAACACCTCTTCTTTTTACGTGCGATCTTTATTATACCATACACTATATGTTTTGTCAATTTTACTTCTACTATCAGTATGGCCAATCCCTTGATATTTATACATACTATTTTTTTGTTTCTATATTCCAATTTGCTTCATTAGCATTTACTTTCATTTGATAAAAAGGAAGTGCATTTTTTATCTTTATTAAACGTTTCTCTTTATCTTGCGTTGACTCTTCTAAAAGAATTAAATCATTTTCTTCTAATTTTTCTAAATTCATAGCTTTCATGAAATATTCTTCTGCTAACTCACTTTTATTTAAACGTCTTAAATAGAGTCTACCTATCCTAAAATATGTTCTAAATAACCCTTCTAACTCATCAGGTTCAATAATCTTTCTTTTATATAATAATTCAAGTTTTTTTATTATTTCTTGATATATTTTTTCAGCTTGGTAATATTCTTTATTTTCAAACTCTTCTACATAGGCATAGTTTTTTAAGGCTTCAAAGTTATCGTTATCTAATAAATAAGACTGTTCAAAAAAACTTAAAGAATCTTTTTTTGTATATAAATTTCCATATGTTTTTTTCACGTCTCCAATATCATATATAATATCACCCATTCTATTTAAGGTATCACTAGTATAACTTTTATCTTTATTATTTTCGAAAAAAGTATCATATTGTCTGAATGCCTTACCTTTCTCACCTTTTGTGTTAAAAATATCTCCTAATAATTTAGTAATTGCTATCATACTAGTATTATCTTTAGATTCTAATAGATTTATAACTTTATAGATATCATAAGTATCATCCATATCTTTTAACAGATGACGCTTAACTTGGTAAACAGAATAACCTCTAGCATAATCTATAAGTGATAACTCTTCTTTAGTGATTTCTTTACTTTGATTTCTTCTTTTGAAAAGTAAGGATTCAAAAGACATAAATGAATTATATACTTCTTTGATATCCTCTTTACTTCTACTAGTACTGATATACTCTATTTTAGCCATATTATTATCTTGATAAAGTTTAAACATTTCTAATAAAAATGCATTTGACTCTTTAGTTATTAATCTTTGTTTTTCTAATTTCTTTAATATTTTTTCTACTATAAGAGTATAATCTATATTTTTACTAATATCATCTTTTAGATTAATAGATTTAAAAGAAAGAGAATCACTTTCAAATTCTTGTATTAATATTTCACTAATATAATTTATTAAGACATTTTCATTTTCCTCTTTTATAACACCTTTACTGGCAAGACCATTTAATATTTTCTTACTTAATTCTTTATAATCAGTGCTATTAATATCTTTAATATCATCTAATAATATTATTGTATTATAATCTTCTAACTTTTTATTTAAATCACCTGTATAGGCATCTAATTTATATTTACCTA
>CALVIP010000072.1 GCA_944331715.1 uncultured Bacilli bacterium | reverse complement strand
AAAAAGATAAAGGCTACGTTTGTAAAGATATTAGAGTTTGATGATCCAAGTATTAATGAGTCTTTAGATAGTATTATGTCTTTTGAAGATAATATAGTAATTGATTCAGTTCTTCTTTTAGGAGGATTTGTCTATGCTTATAAAGATGATAATAAGATAAAGTATATTTTACCTTTTGACTTGGATATTATATATTTAGATAATCTACGAGAAAGTATAACAATAACAGAAGATGATAATACTAAATTAATGGCCCTTTTTCTTAACTTTGGATTAGTACCAAAAGATTTATTTAAAGAGTTAAATCCTACTTCAAGTTTCTCTATTAAGAAAATAAATAATAGAGAATACTTTTGGTATGATAGTGTTCCTTATGATAACTCGTATGAAGAATTTTTGGATGATATAAACTATGTTAAAAGAACTTTTGAAAGTTATAATAGTTATACATTTATATTATCAAATCTTTTTACGGATATTTTAGGGCTTTTAGATAATGTTGATATAGATTCTTTCTATCCCTTCGCTATTACTACTTTACTAGCAAGAGAAAAAGGAGTTAATGAGATAATTAATGAATTTGTTTCTAAATATAATTTAAATAAAGATAAAGAAGAAGAGCTTTCTATAATAATTGGTGAACATTATGATTATATTAGATTTTGGGAAAAAGGTGGCATGAATAATAGAGAAGAGTTTGCCCTTAAACTTTTAATAGTTAAAAAGCCTAAAGATAAAACATTATTATCATACTTAAAGTGTTTAAATGAAGATATTAGTAATTATTTATTAAAAGATCTTAATTTTAAAACTATGGAAAAGATTAGAGACTTGTCTTTAAGATATTTAAAGCTTGATTTAGAAAATGAAGAATATGATATGGAATATTTAAAAAATATTTTAAATCATGAGAATATGGAATATGACTATGATCCTAGTATTACAGAGTTTATTTGTTGTAAGTATTGTTTTCTTTATAAAGAGAAAAATAAATATAAAGTATTAATACCAAACGATGTTAAAGAAATGATTATGGATTATGTGTATAAATATCCTAAAGATGAAACACTAACTGATGATGATTATGTTAATTTATATGTTTTATATAATGGAGTTATAGAAAGACAAAAACTAAAAGAGATGCTTAAAGATAATCATAATCTAGACTATACTCTAAAAGAGATGGATGATACAATAGAACAGATAGGTTTAAAAATTGTAGGAGATTCTTATTATATACCTTTCTTACAAGAAGATTTAGCAGAAGCTAAAGTAATACCTTATAAGAAACTTTTAAATAAATATAAAGTATTAAGTAATGATGATTTGAAATACTTTACTATAATAGATACTTTATCTTTAAAGATAGATACTCTTTTAGATAAGTTGAAAATTAAAGATTATCTTTTAAAAGAGTTAGAAGCCTCAATAATAATGTTAATTAGTATAAATGAGCCATATATACCTTTTTTAAGATATTTCTTTAAAAGTAATAAAATAAAGATTAAAGAATCTTTGTTTAAAGAATTATTAAGTATTATAGATATTTATAAAGATGATATACCTATATGGATATATAATGGTTACTCAATGAGAGAATTTAGTAAATTGAAACAGTTGTAAAGGAGAAGTTTATGAAAAAAGAATTTGATGTTAGTGAAATATTACCAAATATTGAAAGCGTTGGAGAAGAATATAGCTCTAGTGATTTGATATTAGAAAATAAAGTAGAAGGTAATTTAAAAGATGTTTTAAAAGGTTTAGATGAAGACCAAATTAATATAATTGCCTCTGTTTATTATGATGAGAAAAATGCTTTTTTTAGAAAAAGTATTGATAATAAAATAGAATTATTAGAAGAAAAAATTAAAGGAAGCTTTAAAAAACTTATTAATAATGCTTCTTATAACCAATATGTTATATTAGATAAATTATCTAATAAAGAAGATGTTACTAATATGTCGGAGCTTTTCTTATATAGTGGTTTTTGTTATTCATATTATGATAAAACTGAAGTTAAATATTTATTGCCTTCAGATTTAAAAAAGATATATTTAAAAGAAGTAGATCCTACTATAAAGGGAGATTCCTTAAAAGGAGAAATATTAACAAGAATAATGGCTTTGTTCTTTAGTAATGGATTAGTACCAACTGATTTAGTATATAGTTGTTATCCAGATGATTTTTATGGATTCTTTACTAAAGATGAGTTATTAGAAGAAATAGATACCGCTGTAAGTATTAAAAAAATTAATAATAAAGAATATTTTTGGCTTACTGATACTCCTTATAAAAATTTGTATGAAGAATCTATTGATGATAGAATTTATATTAGAAGAGATTTAAATGATATAGTACCATATATGATGAGTATCCTTATGTTAATAGAAGAAGTTGGTAAAATTATAAAAAAGCCTTATAAAGAAATAATATCTATAATAATATCAAAAATACTTTTAAAAGAAAGAAGTCTTGATGATATTTTAGATGATTTTGTAAGTGAATTAGGTTTAAGTAAGAAAGATAGTAGTAGGTTAGATGATATACTAATTGATTACTATGATAATTTAAGATATTGGGAAAATGGTGGGAATACACAAGATGAGATTTTAGCCCTTAATTTAGTCTTAAAAGAAAAACCTAAAAATAGTAGTATAGAGGAATGCTTAAAACAATTAACAGATAATGCTAAAGAAGAATTTAAAGATACATATAATATTGATGATGTTTCTTCCTTAGATGAGATAATAGTAGATGATTTTTGTAATGAAGGATATTTAACTATAGATAATGATGATGACATTAGTGAATTATTAGAATTAGATGGTAAAGAATATAATGGAAATGAGATAGTTACTAGTTTTATTATAAATGGTTATGCATATTTATATAAAGATAAAGATAATTTTAAAGTAATTTTATCTGATGAGATAAAAGATGTAATTAATAATTTTGATTTAAGTGATGATTATGGATTTAATGGTTTAGATGATAGAGAAATAATAAATTTATATATGCTTTATAATGGTATTATTGAAAAAAAGATATTACAAAGATTACTTCAAGAAAATCATGATTTAGAATATACAATTGATGAATTAGATACAGTTATTAAAACTTTAGATATGTACTGTATAGACAATTATTATTGTGTTCTAGATGAAACTGATGAAGTAATAGATAAATTTTTATTACCTAGTAAGAAGAACTTTAAAAAGTATAAAAAGGTTGATTTTGATAGTTATTATGAACTTGATTCTTTGAATACTTTAGAGAGTGAATTACGTAGTTATATAAATAAACTATGTAAAAATGAAGATACTGCGAGAGAAATTGGTATGTATCTTATAACGCTAATAAATATGAATTGTTATGTACCTGATATTTTAATTCCTATTTTTGAAGATTATAAGATTAAAGCTAGTAATACAGACTATAAGAATATAAATAATATAATAAATAAATCTAAGAATGATATACCTATATGGGCTTTTAACGGTTATACTAAAAAAGAAGTTAATTCTATGCCTAAAGAGAAAAAAGTAGGTAGAAATGATCCTTGTCCTTGTGGGAGTGGAAAGAAGTATAAAAAATGTTGTGGTAAGTAAAGTTAGCATTAATTTGTTAACTTTATTTAATCAAAGAAGAAAGAGGATGTTGTTATGAGATTATATACAAATGAAATAGTATTTCGTGGTCATCCTGATAAAGTGTGTGATCAAATT
>CALVIP010000071.1 GCA_944331715.1 uncultured Bacilli bacterium | reverse complement strand
TTGTCTTAACCTTTATAACCTTTGGTAGTTTTTCTGTTCACTTACAAGTTTTAAATAATATAAAAGAAGAAGATTTAGAATATAAATACTTCTTCTTTGGAAGAATTATTGAAACATCTATTGCCTTACTCCTATACATATTATTTTAATAAGCATAATTAACAGGACAATTTATCATAAAAGAATAAGTTCCATTTTCAAAGTTTGGATGAGTTAGAATAATAGTAATTTTTAAATAGCCATTAGTAGCAGGTAAATACTCAATACTAGAATCAGGGCTTAACATTAAATCTGCAATACCTGGTATTTCATAATCTACTGTATCACCATTTTTACTATAACTAATAACTCCTTCATCAGGCTTTATAGTAATACTAGATTCATAACTACTAGGATTATCAAATGTTAAAGTAGCACTGTATCCATCTGCACTAACATTAGTAACATTAATTAAATGACCATTTATTAAATCTTTTTGAATATCTTTCTGTAAATTATTACTAAATGATACAACTTCATTATTTATCTCTTCTATCTGTTCTCTATTACGATAATTTAATATTAGATTATACATACTAACAACTATAGTTGATACAATAATAAAACATACTAACAGTTCTACAGAAGTTATACCTTTCTTATCTAATCTCATCTTACCACCTTCCCTTTTATCCAAGCTTTAATGTAAATGGATTATTTATAGTACCATCACCACCTGTTATTACAACATTAGATTTTAGATTTATTGACGGCCGGACACCGTACGCGTTGGGCGAAGTATAGTTGCTCGCGAAACCATTGTAGTACACGTCACGCACGTTAGACGCACTATATGGTGTTAATGTCCAATAATCAGTATTATTACCATATCTGCCAAATTGGCCTGCCATTAATTCTCCTAAACGGAGTAAGCCAACTTTAGCATTTGTACTTTTAGCATATCCTGACATATTAGTATCTGTATATTTTGCTAATTTATATGAAGTACCATTGCCTACTGTTCCTAAATACCAAGTAGTACTTTCTGCTATCATAGATATATCTGTATCTTTCAAATAACCATTTGTTGTATTTAAATATTCATTATTCAAAAATGTTCCTATAGTATTACTACTTGAAAATGTGGAATTACTACCAAAAACACTTTCTATATAAGATCCACTATTTTTTAAAGGAACATCACTGGTTATCTTAGTTAATCCTTTTGTTTCATGGCTTACTATTCTATATAGATTATTTTCATCATTTCCAAATCTTATATATTCCCCACTATACCTGCTTGACAACAATGTTCCTGAAAGATTAGTATCATTATCTCCGTTTAAGCGATAAGGGTTATCTATTGTTCCATCACCATCTACAATTTTAACGCTAGATTTTAGATTTATTGATGGCCGGACACCGCTCGCGTTGGCCGAAGTACGGTAGTTCGCGTCACCATTGTTGCTCACGTAACGCACGTTAGACGTACTGTATGGTGTTAAGGTCCACCACCAAAGTACATTATTTAAATAACCATTACTATATGTTGTTCCTGTATAACTAGATTGATATTCATACATATTAAGTAATCCTACTGCATCGGTTACTGTGGTAGTTCCATTTGGTCTTGTTATACTTCCTAAACTAGTGGCATCTAATGTTGCATCCCATGTAGCATCAGTTACAATGAAATTCTCATAATCTCTTAAATTACCTAAGAAACCATCTACTGTGGTATCATTTAACCATTCTTCCATATAACTTCCTGCAAAGGCTGTATTACTACTTGCATTATATGGTATAGCGCTTATATTCCACTGTGTTACTAATTTCACTGTCTTGGCTTCATTATTTACAGACACCGCTCTCCATAGTTTACCACTATACCAGATATAGTTATTAGGATCACCACAACTAGAAGTTATAAAAGTATCTACTCCATCATCATATGTAGCATCGCAAATTAAATTATCAATTATTACATCACCTACATTTGAACTATTATCTTCTGAACCACCAATATACACTTCAATATTTCCATATCTATAAACATCATTTGAAACGTATTCAACAATTACTCTATAATAACCTGAATCTGGTGTTTTATTATTATTCTTACTATAAGTAGGTAAATATGAAATATATTCTCTAAAACTTCTACTAAAATCTTTATTATCTTTTACAAAATTTTTAAAATCGACTGTAGAGTAAGGTGTCAAATAAATCTTAGAAACATTATTCATATTAATAAAAGCAGAACAAGATGCTATACCATCAGAATTAGTGTATAAAGAACAATCACTAATATCAACATAACCTGTATTACTAGCAGTGGTATAAACTGATTCTGGTAAGCCTTTTAAAGCTATCATACGAGCCCAATGAGCTATATAAGTAGATTCCACTGTATCATAATCTTTATACCGCTCATATTCCCCAATAAGAGGGAAAAAATTAGTATAAAGTAGTGAAAATATACCCATAATAAAAACACCAACAATTAATGTTTCTACTAAAATAAAACCTTTCTTATTCACTATTTTTGTCTTTTTCATCCTAAACTCCTCTTGTAATTAAGTAATTATTACTATATAATATATTATAGTAAAAGAATAAAAGAAAGTAAAGGGGTTGATACTTTTGGTAACATATGATATGACTAAAACACCTATTGTTAATGTAGTTGATGATATTATCGCTAAAGCCTCAGAAGCAGGAGCTAGTGATATTCATTTTGACCCTAGAGAAAATTCCTTAATGGTGAGATTTAGAATAGATGGAGATTTAAGAGATTATACAGAAATACCTAAAATTTATGAAAGAAATTTAATTACAAGAATTAAACTTATCGCTAATATGAATATTACTGAAAGTAGATTACCCCAAGATGGTTCTATTAAAGGAACTATTAAAGGTATAAATTTAGAAACCCGTGTATCAACATTACCCACTAACGAAGGTGAAAAATGTGTTATTCGTATTCTTGATTATACTAGAAGTTTACAAGGAATTGATGCTCTTGGTTTCAATGACGATAACTTTAAAAAATTAAAGAAAATGATTTCAGAACCAAATGGTATTATTTTAATAACTGGAGCGACTGGTAGTGGTAAAAGTACTACTGTTTACTCTATTCTACAAGTATTAAACAAAAAAGAAACTAATATTATTACTGTCGAAGATCCAATAGAAATGAATCTAGAAGGACTAAATCAAGTTCAAGTAAATAGTGAAATAGGCCTTGATTTTGCAACTGTTTTAAGATCTATTTTAAGACAAGATCCCAATGTTATTCTTATTGGAGAAATTCGTGATAGTGAAACTGCTAAAATAGCTGTAAGAGCCTCTATTACAGGTCATTTAGTACTTTCTACAATCCATACTAATAACTCATTAAGTACTATTGAAAGACTCCTTGATATGAATGTTGAAAGATATTTATTATCTAGTGCCCTATCTGGTATTATTTCTCAGAAACTTGCCAAAATGGTATGTCCACATTGTCGTATTAAAGAAGAAACTACTCCATATCAGAAAAAGGTATTTAAACTTGCTCTAAATAAAGATGTAGATGAAATATATAATGCTAACCCTAATGGTTGTGATAAATGTAATAAAGGCTATAAAGGACGAGTCGCAATTCAAGAAGTATTAATGATTAATGATGAAATTAGAAATGCTTTAAATGAAGAAAATTTAGAAAAAGATGATTTAAATAAAATGGTTTATACATCAGATGTTAT
>CALVIP010000070.1 GCA_944331715.1 uncultured Bacilli bacterium | reverse complement strand
ATGAATAGTGACACAAACGGTTTATAGTGAAGAAAATATGAGAGTATTACTATTTTATGTAATAATACCTCTACTAGTAATTTTAGTTTTATTTTTTATAGGTACTAAAATATATGAACATCGTAATAAAGATAAAGATTTAAATCAAACTAACTATGTTATTAATTATTGGAGTAATGTTATGGGAATAATATTTACTGCCATACTTCTTTCTGTTTCAATAGGTTTTTCTTTGGCCTTTACAGAAAATGTACGAGCTTTAAATGCAATTGAAGAAAATATCTTCTTTTATTATTTCTTTATGGTATTTCCAGTATTTCCATTATTTTTCTTAATATTCTATATAGTTAAATTTATTAATAATATTAGAAGAAAAGTAAAATTAGATAAGGAAGAAATAGAAAATATAGAAAGTGAGGATGCATAATGAAAGAGAAAAAAGAAAGTTCTATTATGAATATTTTTATCTATCTATTAATAGTTATTTTTATTATTTTAATCATTCTTCCTCCATTAACAAGAGTTTTCTTTAAAGAAAGTACTACTGACACTAATATAAACTCATCTAATGGTACTAATGCTGTAAGTAGTGCGACAGCCTTAACATGTAGAAGAGAAGTAACAGTTGGAACAATGATTTATAATGTTACAATTACTAGCAACTATAGTAATAATACTTTAAATAAAGTAACATTTAATTATGAAGCTCCAGAAGTAGTAGATAATACTGTTACAGATAACCCTGTTTTAACAGAGATGAATACAATAAGAAATTCAGGACTTGTAGAAGAAACTACTAATGGCTTATCTACTATATTTACATTAACAAGAGAAGTGAAGGAAGCTAATCCTACTAATACTAGTTTAGATACTTTCTTCCAACCTCTTGATAGTCAAACAACTACTCTTGAGTCTTTGGGATATACTTGTTCAACTCTAACTGCTTAATAACACATATTATTAAAGATAGAGTAATAAGAGGAGAGAATAATAAATAAAAACTAATTATATAACTAAGTCTACCTAATATGAAAGTACTAGATAAACTATTAATTACTAACATAAAAGGATAATTATAACTAGTTAAGATATTAGTACTAGTAGAAAAATATAATAATAAGTAATCTATAATTATTATTAAAAGACCAAATATTAAAGCAAGATATAAATACTTATCTTGTTTTTTTCTATTATCTATTTCATTATAAGGAATAAATAAAAGTAGTAGTAAAGGAACTATTTCATATATAAAAAATAAAACACCACCCTTTAATATATCAATAATATTATTAGTAAAAGGTACCTTTAAATAAGTTAAATCTAAACTAAAAGTACTTCCTATAATATTAATAGCAAATAAAGGAATAAAGATAAATAAAAGTATTAAAGAAAGACTAGTTATTTCTTTATAATCTTTTAGAGATATAGTTAAACACATTAAAAGTAAAAGAATAAGAATACTATAAAAGTTACCACTACTTAAATAAGTATCTTTAATAAAATTAGTAGTTTCTAATAATAGATATATAAAGATTATAGATAATATTAATGAGATAATTATCTTTAAATATTTATTTTTAGGTTTAACTTTCTTTCTTAATACTAATATTCCTTTAAATATAATTAAAGTTAATATAGAACCTAAGATAATACTAATAATAGTATCACTTTTACTAATTTTAATAACTTTTTCTATAAATAATGGAAAACTAGATATAGAAAGAAAAAATGTTAAGCTAGCAAGTTGTAAAAGTCCTATCTTTTTATTAGTCATGAATTATATTCTCCTTTTCCTTTAATTTTATATCTATTTTAATATTAGAGTTTTTATAGGTATCATAATCAAGTTTTCTAGTCTGAAAATAAATATGATTTATAGTATTAGAGATATTATAGGTATTATTCTTTTCACTATTTAATAACTCTTCTATATCATCTTTTAACATCTTAATAGATTCCATTTTTAACTCAGTTAAATTATTACTATCAGGAGAATCAATATTACCAGTTATCTTAATATTAATAGTATTATCTTTATATTTAGTATTAGTTTTTAAGTTATATAGATTTACTTCATAACTTTTATCATTAAGTTCTATCTTTGTATTAAAAGAATCTATTTTATCATTAAGTAGAAAACTCGCTCTTGCTACTTCTTTATCTAAAGAAATACTTTTACTTGGTATAAAGATACCTTTACTTATAAGACTTTCATTATAACTAATAAGTGGTATAAAACCATCTTTAATATTATCTGAATTACTACTTAAAAGTTCTTTAAAAGTAGTATTTATAATAGAACCACTCATTTCTTTTTCTTTTTTTATAAAACTTTTATAATCTCTTCGTTTATGATAATGGGGAAATAGATCACTTACTTTATCTTCTGTTGCAAGTACTAAATAATCAATAGAAGTAAATCCATCTTTAAAGAACTTAATAGTAGTATCATCTAAAGTATTAGTATTGAAAACTGCTACTTCTAAGTGTTTATAATAAGTCTTTTTATTATCAATATTTCTAGCTTTTAAGAATACTTCTCCTAAACTATTACCTGTAATAGTATAAACTTTATTATCATCATTAATAACATTTAGATATAAAGTATATTTATTATCAGTAAAGTCTAGACCTAGAGTATCAACAACGGCTAGATTATTTAACTCGTCATATGGTGTATATCCTAAAAATAGTAATAATACTATTAAACATATAATAATCTTTTTCATATCTCTTTCTCCCTTACTCTATTTTTTGTAAGAAGTGGATTTCTAAATCTTGTCTTTTTATGATTTCCTTTAATAATAGTATCTTTAATTTCTTCTTTAATAAAAGGAGAGAAAGGGGCAAGATAAGGAAGACTTTCTGATGATGTTGTGACTAGAGATGCTAGAAGAATAATGAAGCCAACGAATATTCCAAATAGACCAAAAAACATAGCAAGAAATAACATAATAAATCTCCACCATCTAAGAGCATAAATCATTTCAACTGAAGAGAAGGCAAGACCTGATATTGCCGATATAGAAATAACTATTATCATAATAGGAGAGATAATACCAGCGGAGACTGCGGCATCACCTAATATTAGACCACCAAGAATAGAAACAGATGTTCCCATACTAGCAGGTTTTCTAATATCACTTTCTCTTAGTATTTCAAAAGATATACTCATGAAAATTGCTTCTATTAAAGCAGAGAAGGGGACAGTATCCCTTTGCTCCATAAAGTTTAAGAATAAAGATAAAGGTAATATGTCTTGATTATGAGTAGTTAAGGCAATGTATAAAGCAGGAGTAAATATTGCGATTAAAAATGCTAGAAATCTTACTATTCTAATAAAAGAAGTATTAATCGCTTTCTCATAATAATCATCACTAGTATGTAAGTAATCTACAAAGAAAGTAGGAGTAATTAAAACAAAAGGAGAGTTATCAGAGACAATAGCAATCTTACCTTCAAGTAAAGCTTGAGCGACTTTATCAGGACGTTCAGTTGATGTAATTGTTGGAAAGAAAAAGTTAGTCTTACTATCTAAATAACTCTTTAAATTACCTGTATCTAGTATTCCATCAACATTTATTTTTTTAAGTTTATTCTTTATTTTATCAACATTTTTCTTAATAGTGATATTATTCATATATAAAATACCTATCTTAGTCTTACTAGACTTTCCCACAAACATACCATCTACATATAAATTACAGTCTCTTATTCTTCTTCTAATAAG
>CALVIP010000069.1 GCA_944331715.1 uncultured Bacilli bacterium | reverse complement strand
TGTAAATGGTAAAATAAAATGTAGGAAATCGGTAAAAATAAATGTCGGTTTTCCTACATTTTATTTATTGATGATACAATTACACTAGAGAGGTGATTGTATTATGGAACAAATAAAAGAAAACATGTTAAAAGCAAATTATAAGGAGATGATTAGATTGAATATAAAACCTAACTTTGCAGCATTAGGTAGACAATATGGTTGTGATTATAGAACGGCAAAAGCAAAATATTATGAAGAATTAAATACAGAAAAAGGAATTGTTTCTGAAGAAAAAATAAGGAAACATATTATAGATGAATATAAGGGATTAATAATTGATAAATTAGAAAATATACCTGGAATAAGCGCTTATTCAATATATTACTTTTTGAAAGTAGAAAAAGGATATAAAGGGTCATATGAAACAATAAAAAACTTCGTAAGAGAAAATAAAGATAAAAGAAAACAACCCGCAGAAATAAGGGTTGAACCAATAATCGGCAAATCTGCTCAAGTAGATTGGAAAGAGGATTTGAAATTAACAAGTAAATCAAACGAGGTATTTATTATTAACCTATTTTTAATGAGATTACATTATAGTAAAAAATTTTATGCAACCTTAACTATAGATAAAAAAAGAGATGAAGTAAAAAAATGCATAGTCCTCTCTTTAGAATATTTTGGTGGAATACCTAGAGAAATTTGGTTTGATAATATGGCAACTGTAATGGTAAAAGAAGATAAACACAAAAAAGTTCATAATGAAATAAAACAACTTGGAAGCGATCTTGGTTTTATTCCTATTCTCTGTCAGTCTAGAAGACCTAAAACTAAAGGAACAGTAGAAAATCTTGCAAAGTTATGTGATAGATTATTATCATATAATAATGAATTTGAAACATTAGAAGATTTAATAAAGATAGTAAATACATTTAATGAAGAATGTGGAAAAGAAAAATCACAAGCGCATAACAAAATAGTAAATGATGTTTTTGAAGAAGAAAAAAAATATCTAATACCTCTTCCAAATAAAAATATACTTGAAAAATATAAACAAACAATTGAATATAGAAAAGTATCGCAAGATTCAATGATTATTTATAGAGGTAATAGATATTCTGTTCCAACTCGATTTATTGGTTCTTATTTAGGATTAAGAATCATTGATAATCAAGTCTATATATATGATAACACAGATTTAATAAGATGTCATATAATTACTAATAATAATTTGAATTATAATGACGAAGATAAAATGGAAATATTAAAAAGTGACTTGCTTTATGGATTAAGCGATGAAGAGATAAAAAATAAAATAGATAATACAGATCTACAAATATATGATTTTTTGAAAGGAGCTAAATAAAAATGTTAAATGAAACAATAAATATTTTAAATGATTTAAATTTATACGGATTAAAAAATAATATAAGTAGCGAAATTGATTATATAACTAATAATAACTTGCCTTTTTTAGAAGGATTAAATCATTTTTTAAAAAGTGAAGTTAAGTATAGGGAAATAAATCGTGCTGAAGCAAATATAAAAGTAGCACATTTTCCTTACCTTAAAGAAATAAAGGATTTTGATTTTGACTATCAACCAAGTATAAATAAAAATATAATAAATGATTTAGCAACATTAAGATTTATAGAGGAAAAGAAGAATATATTATTTATGGGAAGTCCTGGTGTAGGTAAAACACATTTAGCTACTGCATTAGGAATTGAAGCAGCAAAGAAAAGAAATTCAGTTTATTTTATAAGTTGTAACGACCTAATAACTAATTTAAGTAATGCTTTTAAAGAAAATAGATTAGAAAGTAAAATTAAATTTTATTGTAAGTATAAATTATTAATAATAGATGAAATTGGTTATTTACCAATTACAAAAGATGAAGCAAATATGTTTTTTCAACTTATTGCAAAACGATATGAAAACAAATCGACAATAATAACAACAAATCAACAATTTTCTAAATGGGGGGAAGTTTTTGGTGATACTATTATTGCATCTGCAATAATAGATAGATTAGTACATCATTCAATTATTATTAATATAAAGGGCAAGTCTTATAGAATTAAAGATTTAGTACAAAATGATTTTGAACAGCAAAAAAACAATCTATAATATATGGCAAAAAACAACTTTCTAAATTTACCAAAAACCTACAAAATTTTTTACCAAAAACCTACAAAAAAATTTGACATTTACATAAGTGTTGCTAATAATAAAAATATTATCAAAGCATCACATTAATTTTTAATAAATCAACCAACAATTAGTAAATATATTAAAAATTTATAAGGACAACCAAGGTGCACATTATTTATTAGAAATAAATCAGGGGAATTTTACTGAAAAAGGGGAAATATTTCATAACAAATGTAAATGGTAAAATAATAAAAAGTAAAATAATAAAAAGTAAAATAATAAAAAGTGCTGAAAACTCATTAAAATCTATATTAAATATAAAAACTAACTACCTGAATATTGGAATTAGTAATACACTAACCAATGGCTTTCTTTTTCCATATACTGACCCCTTTAATAAATTGTATCCAAAGATATAATGGTAATTTGAAAAATAAAGTTATATCATTAGAAGAATTGAATTATGTGCATTATCACTTATTGCTAAAAATTTTTATATTAGATATTATTTAGATGGATAAAGAAAAAACTATTGATACAACTACTTTGATAATTCTAATTTTTTTATATCCTTATTTACAAATTCTATATCATTTATAATATCAATGATATCTTCTATTTTTATTTCCTTATCACTAATTAATAATTTATATTTATTAGTAATAATAACACCTTGTTCTAATAATTCTCTAATTAATAAATATAAATAATTCTTATAATTTAATATATATGTAGTAGTTTCTAATTTGTAAGATAGACTACTATTTATATTATATTTTTTGATTGCAAGTAAATACAATAAACTTATTTGTTTAGCTATATTTATTTGATTTATAAGTGATATATTGTTAATACTACTACTATATAATTCACTTACTTTGTTTATATTCGCAAGTATATTATCATCTTCTTTATCTAAAGAATCTTTTATAGTATTAATCATTTTATTTATTAAACTAACACTACCGTCTAAAGTAAAATGTTTATTTTTTAATATCCATTCTATTTCTACTTCTAATTTAATTAAATTGTTTAATATTAACGTATCTAATGTTTCTTTATTATATAATATAAGTCCATTACTATTTTTTATATTAGTAGCTTCTTTAGTACTATATTCTATTATATTATCTAGTTTATTTTTCATTATTAAATATTTATCATAATCATTATCTTTTAAAATATTTAATAACATTTCTACAGTTTGATAACGTTCACTAATTAAACTATTTTGAAATTCTTTCTTTTCTTCTTTAGGGAATACATCTATATTAGATTCATTATTTTTACAAGTTTCCCAGTATGACTTAAAATCTGGCCTTTCTGGAATTTTTGAATATTTATTAGCAACTGATAAAGTTTTCATAAAGTTTACAAATTCTTGACTAGCATTTTTTTCGATATATTCTTCTACTTCTATTAACTGAGCTTCATATAAATCATCAATGATAACATATTTAGGAACATCAATATATTCACTATTAATTCCATAAGTACTATCATTATATAGTGTTTCAAAAAAAGGGAAAACATAACCAGATATTATTTCATATAAATAGCATCCATCTTTTATAAACATATATTCTTCATTTGAACCTATAACCATAGTTTCATCAAATTTAAATCG
>CALVIP010000068.1 GCA_944331715.1 uncultured Bacilli bacterium | reverse complement strand
GAATTCTTGTTTACCTACGCTTAAACCTAGTCTCACGATTTCGGCTCCAAGGCTAACTACTGGCTCTTTGCTAGAGACTACCAGGTCGGCTTCCCACCGACTATATTATATACGCCGAACTGACGCACCACCATTACTAGTATAACAATTTTTTTAAGAAAAATATATAAAAATAAAAGTCTAAAGTGTAAATATCTGTTATACTTATTATGTAAGGCGGTGGATTATGAAGAAAAAAAAGAAAGAAAAAACAAAATTAACTAAGAAACAAATAATTATATTAGTAATTATAACTATCATCTTAGGTATTATCTGTTATTTTGCATCAACAGAAATTACTAAATCAATAATAGATCATAAAACTATGGAAGAAAAAATGAAAAATGAAGATTTCTCTGATTTAAGAGAAGTTGATACTATTGATAATATAAGTCTTGATAATTTATTAAATAATTACAATGATATCAGTAATCAAGACATTGATATTGAATTAATAGAAGACAATAAGATTATAATAGATAATATAGAAATAGAATTTGTTATTAAGGATAACAATGTTAGTATTGTAAGTATTAATTTTAATAAAAAAAATAATACTGTTAAAAGTATTATAAGTGATATGATAATGGCAAATAATGGTGATATTGACGAAGATACAACCAAACTAGTTTATAATAAAGTTTTTGAAACTTTAGGTAACACTAGTGATGAGAAAAGTAAAACATCTGAGTTCTTTCAATATAAAGGTTTAGAGTTCAGTCTAAAAGAATATCAAGATAATGATTATAAATATAGTTTTAGGATAGGTAGAATAATAGAAGAGTGATCAAATCACTCTTCTATTATTATGATATTTCAAAAGCTTTATCAAGATTAAAAGTAGGATTTTCAATATTAGTATAAAGACTAGCTAGAACATCTCCTTCTTTTATTTCATCTCCAATATTTTTTCTAATGACAACACCTGCATTATAATCAATTTTATCTTCTTTACTTTTACGTCCTGCTCCTAAACTTTCACTAAGTTTAGCGATTGCTAAAGCATTAATATCTTTTAAAACTCCACTTTTATTAGCTTTTATATTATAAACTTTTGCATCTATACTAAGGTTATTTACATCACCATGTTGATATTTAACAAATTCTAAAAATTTATTTAAAGCTTTACCAGACTCTAAGTTTCCTTTTACTTCTTTTAATGCCTCTTTTTCAGTTATACCTTTTCCTAAGGATACCATTTTAGTAGCTAAATCAAGAGATAAATCTAAAAGTTTTCCTTGTTCATTTCCTTTTAGTACCTCTATTGCTTCTAATACTTCTAATTTATTACCTACATTATATCCTAAAGGTACATCCATATTGGAAATAACAGTTCTGACTTCTTTTTGATAGTAAGTACCTATCTTAATTAGTAAGCTAGATAGTCTCTCTGCCTCTTCTTGTGTTTTTAGTAAAGCACCGCTTCCTACTTTTATATCAATAACTATTTTATCAGCACCACCTGCTATTTTTTTGCTCATAATACTACTAGCGATTAAAGGAATAGAATTCGTTGTAGCAGTTACATCACGAAGAGCATAGACTTTTTTATCTAAAGGAGCAAGATCTTTAGTTTGACTTGTTATTACAATACCAATATCTTTAGCTTGTTTTGTTATCTCTTCTTCACTAAGATTAACAATAAATCCAGGAATAGATTCTAGTTTATCAATAGTACCACCAGTATAACCTAAACCTCTACCACTCATTTTAATAACAGGTACACCACAACTTGCCACAAGAGGAGCGACTATCAAAGTAGTTTTATCGCCTACTCCACCAGTTGAATGTTTATCTACTTTCACTCCATCGATAAAGCTTAAATCAAGCACATCCCCACTCTTGATAAAGATATCAGTAAGAGCAAAGACTTCACTATCACTCATATCATTTATACATATAGCCATTAAAAAGGCACTCATTTGATAGTCTTTTACTTCATCATTTAAGTAACCCATAAAGATAGTTTCTAACTCTTCCCTAGTTAATTCATATTTATTAGCTTTCTTACTTATTATATCTAATATCATCGTTATCACCTATTCTAATAATAATTTAAAAAGCCTCTAATTACAAGAGGCTTAACATTTTTTTACATGATACTAATTTTTATTATTTAAATTATGCACGAGATACATATTTACCATCTTTAGTACTTACTAAGATATCTTCATCTTGTTTAATAAATAATGGCACTTGAATAGTCATACCTGTTTCAAGTTCTGCATTTTTCATCGCACCACTACTTGTATTACCTTTAACAGCATCTTCTGTCTTAACTACTTTCATAACTACTTTATCAGGTAATGATAATCCTAACATCTCACCTTCAAAGAAAGTAATTTCAACTTCTAAGTTCTCTTTTAAATACTTAGCATCTTCCCCTATAACACTTTTATCAAGTTCTATTTGTTCATAGTCTGTCATACTCATGAAGTAATAAGTATCTCCCATAGAATATAAGAATTGCATTGTCTTCTTAGAGATATGAGCAGTTTCTACTTTAACTCCTGCATTAAATGTCTTCTCTACAATAGAACCTGTTCTTAAGTTTTTCATCTTAGCTTTAACTATCGCTGCACCTTTACCTGGTTTAACATGTTGACTTTCAATTATAGTATAGATTCCTCCCTCAAATTGAATAGTCATACCTGGTTTAAAATCATTAGAATTAACCATTTTACTTACTCCTTTCTTATAGACTTAAAACAGTCATTAAATGACTGTTATATTATTATTTCTTCTCTTTATGAGTTGTGTGCTTACCACAGAATTTACAATATTTACTAATCTCCATTCTTCCTGGAGTATTATTTACATTTTTTTCTTCTCTATAATTCTCATTACCACAAACTGAGCATACAAAAGTCTTCTTTTGTCTATGTCCTAATTTCTTTGCCATGCGTTTTCCCTCCTTTTTTCTCTAGTAATTTTATCAAAGATTTTAAAATCTAGCAACTATTTATTTAATTCTTTTAATAATTCAATAGTTTTTCTCATTTCTTGGTCATATTGTACCATCTCAATACCACCAAATTCATTTAAGAAATCATCTAATTCCATATTATAACGTTCAGCAAGTCTTTTAGCTTCTTCCATTGCTTCCTCTTCACTTACTTCAATCTTTTCCATATTCATGATTTCTTCAAGCATTAATCTATATAATACATTTTGATAAGCTTCTTTTTCAAGTTGATCTTTTAAATCTTTTTCAGTAGATTTAGTAATTTGATAATATAAATCTAAACTAATTCCTTGCATAGCCATTTGTTGTTCTGCTCTTCTAAGTAATCTATCTGTTTCTTCATCCACCATTTCTTCTGGAATATCAACTTCTACATTCTTAGATACTTCTTCAAGTAGTTTATCGATATATTTATTTTCTTCTTCCATATCTTTATTAGCTTTTATATTAGCTTCTATTTCTTTTCTAAGGCTCTTTTCATCATTAACACCTTCAATGCCTAAGTCGAAGAAGAAATCTTCATCTAATTCTCTTTTTTCTTTAGTTTTAATTTCATGTACTTTTACTTTAAATGTTACTTCTTGTCCTTTTAGAGACTCTTCCATATAATCTTCTGGGAAAGTTACTTTAATATCTTTTTCTTCACCAGACTTCATACCAATTAATTGTTCTTCAAATCCTGGAATAAATGTTCCACTTCCTATTTCTAGAGAATAGTTTTCTGAAGCACCACCTTCGAAAGCAATACCATCTTTAAATCCTTCAAAGTCAATAACTGCAACATCACCGTTTTCAACTTTACCATC
>CALVIP010000067.1 GCA_944331715.1 uncultured Bacilli bacterium | reverse complement strand
TCAATAATTATATATAGAGTAACATCGAAGGTAAACAATCTAATACTTCTAATAGACTAAGAGACTATATAGAAATGCAGTTATATGGTAGAACTACTAAACCTTGGACATGGGAGTTTAAAAGAAATGGTAAAGTATATAGTATATCTGTTACTAAATTAGCTAGTTTAATTTAGAGATACGCTAGTGCTTCTAACTTAGGTAATAACTTCTTATCTATTGGTAAAAGTATATTACAAGGATTTGATAAATTTTTTGTAGAAGGTTTTGCTGGATAGTTCTATACTATGAGTGATTTAAGTAAATCGTTTTTAAGATAGTTGTGGCGTACTCCTTGGCGTTTACTTAATATAGGTAATGCCATGGAAAATGATATATCTTATGCTTTACTTGAACATAACGGTATAGCTCACGATACTAGAGAAAAAGTAGAAGGTTTATAGTATAATAGATTATTTAGAATATTTTATAAGTATTTGGTATGGGGTGGTTGGCAAGCTGCTGATTTTATGGTAAAAGTACCTATTGTAGAATCAGTATATGCTAATACTAAGTATATACCAGAACAAGGAAAATTTATGACATTTACTTAGTATGAAAAGTTATTCCCAAGTGAAACAATAAAATAGAAAAGAAAAAGGTTTAATCACCTTAATGCTATTTCTATGCTTGATGTTTATCAAGTTAAAAACGGTAAGTTAGTAATTAAACCAGAGTATGAACAATATTCAGAAGCTATTAACGATAAAGCTATTTAGTAGAGCTTAAAGAATATATCTAGTATATTGTGTTCTCGTATAGATGGTTAGCTTTAGACAGAAGATAAACTTTCTATTTTCCAAAATGCTATTGGTGCTGCTATTGGAATGCATCGTAGTTTCTTTATAGTTAACATGAATGAAAACTTATTTAAAAATTATTAGTATAATCCTTTAATAGAAGACTATGATGAGGCTAAGTATGTATCTGGATTTGTAGGTATAGGTAAATGGTTATATAACTTATATAATTCTGTAAAACATCTAGGAAATAAAGAATAGATACAGCAAAATAAAAAAAGTTATACAAATCCTGAATATTATAACATGAAGCGTATTTTAATGTAGTTAAGTATAGTTGGAATGTTATATTTATTGGTAGCTTTCTGGCTAAAACCAGAAGCTGAAAGAGATAAAGATAATTAGTTAAAATAGATAACAGGATATACTTTAGATGCTTTAAGATTTGAAGAGTTTTCAGAGTATAATCCTTTAGACTTAGTTAATTAGATTAAAAACGTTTCACCAGCTATTACACCTTTTGAAAATGCATTAAATTTAGTTAATCCTTTTAAGTTTGATAAAAACTATTCAACAGATGTAATTAAATCTGGATATTATAAAGATATGGAAAAATGGTAGCGTACTTTAATAAAATCTGTTCCTGGCTTACGAGGAGCTTGGGAATCACAAGGAGCACGTATTAAATGGCAATATCTTAAATCACAGCTTGATAAATAATAATAAAGGGCGGAGTCATAAGACCTCGCCCTTCTTTTTTATCAACCTTTAAAAACCTAACTGTTTTAGGAATATTTTAGAATTTAGTTCATTATATTCATCTACTGTATCTTCTTCAGGTATAATATTATCATTTTCAAATTCAGCATATTCTGGATTAGAATTTAATAATATATCTATATACGGAATATCTTCTAAACCCCAAAATTTTAATACTTTAACTTTATCTTCTACTGTTAAGATATTATAACTTATAGTCTTAAATGTTTCAAGACTTTTTTTATATTCTGGCGGTATGATAAATATATACTCTTCATAAAAATTATTATCTATTACTATTTGTTTTACATCATAGAAATATTTATTGTTTCGCATATCTTTTTCTATAGAATCTGATATACTACTAGTTTTAAATAGTATGAATATATGATTATCTAACCAAGGTCTATTAATATCTTCTATAAAAGCATTAACAAAACCATATTTATTATATAATATCTTTCTATTATCAAATAATAATGGTAATAGAAATATAGTAGTTATAGTTTTATTTTCAGGGTTAAGATACTTCTTCGATTCCTGTGCTATCATAATACTCTTTACTGTGTTCCCAGTTATTAGAGGATATATGATAATCGATAGCTTTGAGAGTATTTGTTAGTAATTTTCCTCTTACTGTTAATTCTGTTTCATTTAACATATTAAAAATTCGAATTTGATTATCTTTATCTTTTCCTATAGCAATAATATATACTTCTAAATCGAAATCATCTGGATTTAATTCTTTAATGTTTTCAAGATACCAGAATATTGCCATAATATAGTAAGCTAATTGTCTAAAATAATCGAATTCATCTATAGAATGTTTGAAATCATATACATTGGGAGTAGTTTTTAAATCTATTAGAATTACTTTCTTTTCTTCAAAATTAAAACATACTCTATCAAGTAGAGATTTACATTGCACATTTTGGCATTCCCAATTTATATGAAATTCATTATAACATTCCCATTTATCAGATAGATTAAACAATAATTCATTAGCTTTTTTATGCTCTTGAAGATTTTGTTTAATCTTTTTTAATGTATTTAAATCAGCAAAAGATATAACTTTTTTATTATTTTTATTACTTAAATATTCTAAGTAATCTTGATAAACCATAATTAAATCTTCTGTTTCTTTAATACATTTATCATCTTTCTTTTTATTATTGTATGCTTTTCTATATGCAGCTAATTTGATTTCATCTTGTGATTTAAATGGGTCTATTTCCATTAATCTATGATATTCATCTAATAAGTCTTTTTGCTGTTTTACTTTAGGTATTGTAAAATCAAGTATACAATAATCTTTCCAAAATTCATCAGGTTGGAGAATATATTCATGAATCATAGTACCTATTTCTAATGCAGGTAAACTAAGTTTTTCATCTTCTCCATCCATAAGATGTTTTAAAGCTAATGGACCTTTCTTTAGATATACTCCGATAGCGGAATTGGAAATTCTGGACGTATCAGAATAATATTCTTTATCTATAATCATTTCTTTACTCATAGTATCTCCATTTAAAACCACAACAATGTGTTCTATCTCCTTTACAACATTTTACTATATTTGTAATATAAGTGTTATAATATGTAGCAGCGTCTGATATTTTATCCCAACGTTTTATTTCATTCATATCTAAATCATATTGAATTACTTTTCGAATAGTATTATCTAAATTTCTTCTTAGATGTATATTTTTATATGTATTATTATATGAATAATTACACCATTCTAAGTTTTCAACAGTATTGTTTTGTTTATTTTCATCTTTATGATTTATACATTGTAAATTGTTAGGATTAGGTATAAATGCTTCAGCTACTAGTCTATGAACTAAAGCTGTTTTTTTAATATGTTTATAACTTAATACTACATACTGATATCCTGCTGTTGTATTAGTAGTTTTTCTTATTTTTTCTTTTATTTTTTGAGGAGTTTTTCCTGAAGAAGGTACGTATCTTTCTAAAGATTTAACTCTTCCTAAGTTACTTATCTGATAAGCTCCTTCGAATCCTTTAATATCTTTCCAAATTTCTTCCATAATAAATGTACTTTATTATGTATAACGTAAATCTTCATAATATGTTACTATAAGGAAAAAAATTTTTTAAGTCCATTTCTTTCATATCTAATCCTCCATATCATTAATTATAGAAGAATCAGTCCAAGGAATTTCATCTTCTATATCTTTAGGATTATCTATGTACTTAATAAATATTTCATCAACTTTACGACAAAAATTATCATATTCAGTTTCACTATCAAGTAATGATGCAGCATAATCTTTAATTTCTTCTGCAAATTCTTGT
>CALVIP010000066.1 GCA_944331715.1 uncultured Bacilli bacterium | reverse complement strand
GAATTAGTTAGTAGAGGTACTAATACTTTAGTTTTTACTAATTGGGATACTTTTAGAGCTTTAGGAGTAAGTCAAACTGAATACTTTGATATGCTTCTTAAAAGAGTTTTATCTACAGGAGAATCTATTAATAATATAAAGGTATGTATAGATTTATTAGATAACTGTAAAGATCCTGATGTACTAGATGAATTCCTAATAAATATCTTTATAGATAATTTAAGAACAGAAGAATCTAAGTTAACAGCAATTAATTTGTTAGATGAGAAGGTTGTTGAAGTAAAAGAGAAAATAAGAAGTTTAGGGAAAAAATATAATCATTATGATATGTACTATTTAGAAGAAGATAATAACCTTTATGTAGAAACTGTCACAAGATTATATTTCTCATCTTTTGAAGTAGATGAAGGTATTAAGTATTATCAAAAAAACTATATACATTATAATAGTGAGGTAAAAGAATATATTCTATTAGAGATTTTAAGAGAACTAGAATTATATGAAGACTGGATTGCTGAATATGAAAGGGCAAGTAAGAAAATTAAGTTAAGAGAAGAATTAACTAAAGACTATGAGAAAATCAAAGAATTAGTATGATAATAATTTTTAAATCATAAACTTACTACTGGAAAGGTAGTGAGGCATATGTTTACAAGAGGAATAGATAAGAGAATGAAAATTATTCTTTTAATATTTAGTAGTATTTTGTTAGTAATAGTCTTAAGAGTGTTTTATGTACAGGTAGTAGATTATAAAAAACTATCAAATCTTGCTAGTGACCTTTGGAGTAGAAATTTACCTATTGAGGCATCGCGTGGTAGGATTCTTGATAGAAATGGAGTAGTTCTTGCAGATAATATTACAACTACATCTTTAGTTTTAATACCTAATCAGATTAAGAATAAAAAAGAAGTTACGGCAAAACTTGCAGAGATTTTAGGAGTAAGTTTTGATGAGATGAAAGAACATGTTTATAAAGAAACATCTATTGAAAGGGTTCATCCTGAAGGAAGAAGACTATCTTATGAAGTTGCCGATAAAATAGAAGCTTTAAACTTTGATGGAGTTTATTTAGTTAAAGAATCTAAAAGATATTATCCCTATGAAGAAATGTTATCTCATGTTCTAGGATATGTCGGAATAGATAATCAAGGTTTATCTGGAATAGAGTTACAGTATGATGATTATTTAACGGGTGAGAATGGAGCGATTAAGTATTTTAGTGATGCTAAGGGAAATAAACTAGAACTAACTGATTTATATATAGAACCACAGGATGGTATGGATTTACAACTTACTATTGATATAAATATTCAAAAGTCAGTAGAACGGGAACTTGATAATGTTGTCGATATGTTTAATCCTGATATGGCTCTTGCTGTTGTTATGGATCCTAAAACAGGGGAGATACTTGCAATGAGTTCTAGACCTAATTTTGATCCTAATAATTACGGGAATTACTCTCAAGAAGAACTATCTCGTAATCTTCCTATATGGGCTAGTTATGAACCAGGTTCTACTCAAAAGATAGTTACAACAGCAGTGGCAGTAGAAGAAGGGGTCGTAGATTTATTTAAAGATGAGTTTACTGATACTGGTTCTGTTAGGGTAGATACTGCAAGGATTAAATGTTGGAAAGCAGGAGGACATGGTCATCAAACTTTCCTTCAGGTACTTCAAAATTCATGTAACCCTGGATTTGTTAAGATGGGACAATTACTAGGCAAAGAGAGATTATTTCACTATTTAGATTTATTTGGCTTTGGTTCTAAGACAGGAATAGATTTAAATGGAGAAGGAGAAGGAATTATCTTTCCTCTTGAAAATGTTGGAAATATAGAACTTGCTACTACTGCCTTTGGACAAGGTATTAGTGTTACACCTATCCAACAGATAACAGCGATATCGGCAGTTATTAATGGTGGTGACTTATTGAAGCCTTTTGTCTTAAAAAATATTTTAGAACCTGAAACTGGTAATGTAATGGAACATAATAGTAAGACTAAAGTAAGGAAAGTGATAAGTGAAAAGACTAGTGAAATTATGAGATATGCATTAGAGACAGTAGTTGCCTTAGGAGGAGGTAAATCTGCTTATATAGATGGTTATAGAATAGGTGGTAAGACAGGTACGGCTCAGAAAGCTGTTAATGGTGCTTATCTTGCAAATAACTATATAATGTCCTTTGTTGGTATCGTTCCATCAAATGACCCTGAAGCGGTGCTTTATATCGCAATAGATAATCCAAAAGATACAGCACTTCTTTCAAGTTATACAACAACTCCTATTGCAAGAAGAATACTTCTAGATATAATTGATGCTTTAGATATAGAAAAGCAAGAAGGAGGAGTTGAAAAAGACTATGAATGGACTGATAAAGTCTATTATGAAGTAACAGATGTAGTAGGTAAAACTCCTGAAGAAGCTAAGAAATTATTAGAACACTTTTCTATAGAATATTCTGGTAGTGGAGAGAAAATAATAAGTCAGTCACCAGAAGCTGGAACAAGGCTTGAAGACGGTAGTACTGTTAAATTAATGTTAGGTAATTAGTCTAAATTTAAATAATAATCATAAAATTTAATGACAAGAGAAAGTCAAATGAAAAAATATATATAGAATAACAAAAATACTTATGCTATAATACTTAAAGAAACGAGAGGCGATAAGTCATGTTATTACTTACAAAAGCAGTATTTGCAATTATGATTGGATTTTTATTTAGTGTAGTTTTAGGCCTTATTCTTTTACCTCTTTTAAGGAAATTAAAAGTAGGGCAGAGGATAAGTAGTTATGTAGGATATTCTCATAGACAGAAAGAAGGTACTCCTACAATGGGAGGATTAATCTTTATTATTCCTACTGTCTTAATTACTTTAGGTTTATTAATTACTGATAAGATACCTTATTCTGATAATATAGCGATAGTCTTAGTTGTCTTTTTAGGATTTGCTATTATTGGATTTTTAGACGATTTCTTATCTTTAAAAAAACATAATAATGAAGGACTTACTACTTATCAGAAACTACTAGGGCAAGTAATTATTTCTACAATATTTTTCTATATCTATATGAAAAATGGAGGACAGACTTCTTTTGTTGTTGGTACTCTTGGTATTGATATAGAACTTACTTGGTTATATGGATTATTTATATTATTTATCTTGATAGGAGCATCTAATGCTGTTAATTTAACTGATGGTCTTGATGGCCTTGCAGGTAGTTTATCTGCAGTTGCTTTCATTGCCTTTGCTCTTATTTCCTTTGTCGTAGGTTTTGAAGATATTGGTATATTTTGTTTAGTGTTAGTAGGTTCACTAATAGGTTTCTTAGTATATAATACTCATCCTGCTAAAGTGTTTATGGGAGATACTGGATCCCTTGCTCTTGGAGGTGTTATGGGTGCTGTTGCAATTCTTACTCATAGAGAGCTTACTTTACTTGTAGTAGCAGGAGTATTTGTAATAGAAACATTATCAGTTATTTTACAAGTATTTTGGTTAAGATTCTTTCATAAAAAGTTATTCTTAATGACACCTTTACATCATCATTTTGAAAAACTTGGTTGGCAAGAGACTGATATTGTTAAATTATTTGTAGTTTTTGGACTATTACTTGCCATGGGTGGAATTATTTTTGGAGTATGGTTATAGAAAAGAGTGATTATATGAAGAAGAAAGGTTTATCTTTGCCTTTATTAATTACAGTAATACTCTTAGTAACATTTGGACTTATAATGATATATTCAGCTTCAAGTATTTGGGCAGAATATAAGTTTCACGATAGTTTTCACTATGTGAAACAACAAGCATTATTTACAGTAATAGGATTTATAATAATGTATATAGTTAGTAAAAT
>CALVIP010000065.1 GCA_944331715.1 uncultured Bacilli bacterium | reverse complement strand
TTTACTCTTCCAGAAATTGATACTGTGTTAAAGAAATATGCTAAGAAAAGTTATGATATGTATTATAAAGAGTATTTAGATATTAAAGGAAAAGAATATGTTAGTGAGGCAGAAGATTATGCTTGGAAGAAGACAGTTAGAGAGTGTGAACAGGGCTATCAGGGATTTGAATATAAGTTAAATACTGTTAGTTCTAGTAGAGGAGATTATCCTTTTGTTACTCTTACTTTTGGAGTAGATAAAGATAAGTTTGCGGTTATGATTACTAAGACTATATTAGATGTTCATAGAAAGGGTCAAGGAAAGAAAGGATTTAAAAGACCTACTGTATTTCCTAAGTTAGTATTTTTATATGATAAAAAAATGCATGGTGAAGGGGGAGAGTTAAGAGATAGTTTTCTAAAAGCGATTAAATGTAGTGAAAAGACAATGTATCCTGATTATTTATCATTATCAGGAGAAGGTTATGTGGGAGAGATGTATAAAAAGTATAAGAGAATTGTTAGTCCTATGGGATGTCGGGCATTTCTTTCTCCTTGGTATGAAAAAGGAGGAATGGAACCTGCTGATGAAAAAGATAAACCTGTTTTTATTGGAAGATTTAATATAGGGGCAATATCTTTACATTTACCTATGATACTTGCTAAAGCTCGTGAAGAACAGAAAGACTTTTATGAAGTACTTGATTATTACTTAGAGATGATTCGTAGGATTCATATTCGTACTTATCGTTATCTATCTAAACGTAAAGCTTCTACTAATCCTCTAGCATACTGTCAAGGCGGCTTTTATGGAGGTAATTTAAAACCTGAAGAGCCTATTGAACCTATTTTGAAAAGTTCTACAGCATCTTTTGGTATAACTGCTTTAAATGAATTACAAGTTCTATATAATGGTAAGAGTATTGTTGAAGATGGATCTTTTGCCCTTGAAGTTATGAAATATATTAATAAAAAAACTACTGAGTTTAAAAAAGAAGATAATATTCTTTATGCAATATATGGAACACCAGCTGAGAGTTTATGTGGACTTCAAATAAAACAATTTCGTAAAAAATATGGTATTATTCCAGGTGTTAGTTCCCGTGAATACGTTTCTAACAGCTTCCATTGTGGTGTTTGGGAAGATATTAATGGAATAGAAAAACAAGATTTGGAAGATAGATTCTGGGAATTATTTAAAGGTGGACGTATTCAGTATGTTCGTTATAATTTGAGTTATAATACTAAGGCAATGATAACTTATGTAGAAAGAGCGATGGATAAAGGTTTTTATGAAGGGGTTAATCTTTCACTTGCTTACTGTAATAACTGTGGTCATGAAGAATTAGATATGGATGTTTGTCCTAAATGTGGAAGTAGTGATTTAACAAAGATAGATAGAATGAATGGGTATCTTTCTTACTCAAGAGTTCATGGAGATACGATGCTTGGTAATGCTAAAATGGTAGAAATATCTGAAAGGAAGTCTATGTAATGAAGTATCATAATATAACAAAGGCAGATATGCTTAATGGTGAAGGACTTAGAGTTGTTTTATGGGTTTCTGGATGTTCTCATCATTGCCATGCTTGTCAAAATGCTATGACTTGGGATCCTAATGATGGTTTAGTATTTGATGAAGATGCTAAAAAAGAAATATTTGATGAGTTAGGAAAAGACTGGTGTAGTGGTATAACTTTATCAGGAGGAGATCCTTTGTTTTTAGGTAATAGATGTGAAATATCTAAATTAGTTAAAGAGATTAGAGAGAAGTTTAGAGATAAAACTATCTGGCTTTATACAGGTTATACATGGGAAGAGTTATTAGAACAGATGAAAACTGATAAAGATTTAGATACTATTTTAAATAATATCGATGTATTACTTGATGGGAGATTTGTTTTGAAACTAGCTTCAGAAAAAATACATTATGTAGGTAGTAGTAATCAGTGTATTATTGATGTTCCTAAAAGTTTAAAAAAGAATAAGAAGGTATTATATATAGATAATAGTAAAATATTAGAAGGAGTAGAGTAATGGAAGAAAGATTAAAAGCTGGTTTTACTTTGACTTTTGGTTTAACTAGAGATGAGAGAATAAGAGGAGGATATTTAAAATCTACAGATAGAGGAATTGTTCCTTGTGGATTATGTGGAGAAGAAATATTATTTATTTCTAATTATCCTAATATTTTAGAAGAGATAACTGGTGATAATATTTTGCAAGTATATAAGTCACCTGATGGTTATGTTTCTATGGTGGGACTTCCTAAAACTGAAGGTTCTTACTGTGAAAATAACTATCTTGATGTGCTTTCTTATTCTATTAATAAAAATCTTATTGGTGGATTAGAAAGCCTTGATAGAAAATTATCTCTTAAAGAAGAGGTTCTTCATCAGAAAGTATATAAACTTTATGGTGATGATAAATATAAAATAAAGGAGGTTCGTAATGAAAAATAATTATCCTATAAAGTATGCAGTTATGCCTATTATAGAACAGACTGGTTGGACTCCTGGTCTTCATGAGTTAGAAAGAGAATATGGGATAGTTTGTTATATAGTATCTAAATGTTATGTAGTGGGTAGGGAAGAAAAATATAATAGATATGGTAATACTATTTGTGAATATAAAGTTGTTTTTTCTTATGGAAAAGATAATCAATATGGAGACTTATCTAGAGTAGAACCAGAGTTTTGTTTAATGAATGGGAGATGCAATAATTCTACCAATGTAGATAAAGTCTTTGATAGTTTCGAGGAAGCGAAAGAGGAAACTGAAAAGAAAAATAAAGAAATATTATCTAAGGAACTCTCTTATATAAGAGTAGATGATAATTTTCACCAAAATGTTTCTTTAGTTAGAGAAAAACGAGAAGAAGTAGTTAATTATTATCAAAAAATAGAAAATATGATAGAAGAAAATTCTACTGATTTAGTAGTTAATGATAAAGCAAAAGAACAATCTGTTATTATTGGACGTAATGATAGTTACAAGAAAAAGGAATACTCATTATATGATATGATAAGACTATATAATGATGAAAATTTTATCGCTTATAATGTTTCTTTAGAAGATTATTTAAAAATAGAAGAACAACTTAAAAATGGTCAAGAGGTAGATACTGATAGTATTAAGAAAAATTGTTTATTAATAAGTAGTAGTAATGATAAGAAAGTTAAAGTTATTAATTATGATTCAAAAGATAAAAGAAGTTGTTTCTATATAGAGAATGGTTCTTTATATTATGATGATAAGTTAGATGTCTCTTTAGATACTATTAGTGCTGATGCGCTTGTTATTTATACAATAGAGACTTATGATGATGTGATTAGTTCTTACATCATTGATTCTGTTATAAGTAGTATGCCAAAAAATAAAGATACAGAAAAAGTATTTAGAAAAGAAATTAAGTTAAGATAGAGAGAAGGAGATTAGTTATGAGAAAAAGAGGATTTGAAGTAGTAAAAGGGTATGAAGATAAGGGGATTAATTTACCAGTTAGAAAGACAAAGTATGCAGCGGCATATGATGTAGAAGCAGCAGAGGATATAGTTATTCCTAAATATTATCCAGGGATTAAACCAACATTAATTCCTACAGGATTAAAAGCATATTGTATGGAAGATGAATGCTATCTTTTGCTTAATAGAAGTAGTGGTCCTAAGAAAGGTTTTATACTTGCTAATAGTGTAGGATTAATTGATCATGATTATTATGGAAATGAATCTAATGATGGGCATTTTTACTTTGCATATTTTAATTGCAGTGATCATGATATTGAAGTTAAAAAAGGTGATGTTATTGGTCAAGTAATGTTTCAAAAATATTTAATAGTTGATAATGATAATGCAGAAGGAGAGAGGACTGGAGGATTTGG
>CALVIP010000064.1 GCA_944331715.1 uncultured Bacilli bacterium | reverse complement strand
CTTACTATGATGAATGGATATTTTGATATGAGAAGGGATGAAAGAGTAGTATTTGATGTCTTCTATCGTAAGAATCCTTGTGATGGAGGATATGCTATTGTAGCAGGTCTTGAACAGGTAATTGACTATATTAAAAATTTACATTTTGAAAAAGATGATATTGAGTACTTAAGAGAATTAGAACTTTTTGATGAAGAGTTTTTAAAATATTTAGAGAAATTTAAGTTCACTGGTAATATTTATGCTATTAAAGAAGGAACTGTTGTGTTTCCAATGGAGCCTTTATTAAAAGTAGAGGCTCCTATTATAGAAGCACAACTTGTAGAGACAGCGATATTAAATATTATTAATCATCAGAGTCTAATTGCTACTAAAGCATCTCGTGTCTGTGAAGCGGCTAAAGGGGATGCTGTTATGGAGTTTGGTCTTAGAAGAGCACAAGGACCTGATGCTGGTATATATGGGGCAAGGGCTGCTGTTATTGGAGGATGTGCTTCAACTAGTAATGTTCTAGCTGGTAAACAATTTAACATTCCTGTTGCAGGTACTCATGCTCACAGCTTTATTATGAGTTTTGATAGTGAATATGAGGCTTTTAAGAAATATGCAGAACTTTTTCCAAATAATGCAACTTTATTAGTTGATACTTATGATACAATAAATTCAGGTGTTCCTAATGCGATAAGAGTATTTAAAGAATTAAAAGAAGAAGGTAAGATGCCTAAAAAATATGGAATACGACTTGATAGTGGAGACTTAGCATATCTATCTAAAAAGGCTAGAGTTATGTTAGATGAAGCAGGATTTCCTTATGCTACGATTTGTGCTTCTAATGATTTAGATGAATATCTAATAGAAGATTTAAAAAAACAGGGAGCGAAAATAAATCTTTGGGGAGTTGGTACAAGCTTAATTACTTCTAAAGATTGTCCTAGCTTTGGAGGAGTTTATAAACTAGCTGCCATTAAAAAAGGTGGAGAAATTATTCCTAAGATTAAACTTAGTGAAGATAGAGTAAAAATTACTAATCCAGGAGATAAACAAGTATTTAGATTCTATGATAAAGAAACTGGTAAGATTAGAGGAGATATTATTGGCTTTGCAAATGAAAAATATAGTGAGGATGAAACAACAGTAATGTTTGATCCTGTAGATACTTGGAAGAGAAAAGAATTAGAGAAAGGTACTTATACAGTTAGAGAGTTGTTAGAACCAATATTTATAAATGGAGAATGTGTTTATAAAAGTGATAATGTAATGAATATTAGAGATTACTGTAGTATGGAAAAAGACACTTTGAGTGAAGAGAATAGAAGATTTGTAAATCCTCATCCTGTACATGTTGATTTAAGTTATGATTTATGGAATGTTAAAAATAAAATGATAGATGAAGAAAAGAAATTAGTTAAAAAGTAGGGAGAAAAGATGAGAAAAGAGAAGTTAGAAGAGTTACATGGTTATATAGAAGAATTAAAAATAATTAAAAGAAATTTATTAGAAAGAAGTAATAATTCTTATATAAAAGTAGAAAACTATAACTGTTTACTAAATAACGGTATCACTATCGTAAGAGATAAAATAATTAAAGGTAATAGTAATGGTGATGCCGTTATTACTCTACCTGTTACTAAAGATAATGAGTTCTTATTAATAGTACAACCTAGACCAGTTAAAGAAGGATTTCTTGTTGAATTTCCTGCTGGTTATGTAGAAGATAAAGAAAATCCTTTGATTTCTGCTAAAAGAGAACTTATTGAAGAGACGGGATATTACTCAAATAATATTAAGTATCTTGATTCTTTCTATCAAGACCAAGGTTGTAGTGAAGCTTATAACTATGCTTATCTTGCTTTAGACTGTGAAAAGGTAAAAGAGCAGAAGCTTGATAAAGATGAATTTGTTAGATATTTCTTGTGTAATTATGAAGAAGTATTAGAACTTGTTAAAATGGGGTATATTAAAGATATACAGTCTAAATATGCTTTAGAGTTATCTAAAAAATATATTAAGAGGAGATGATTAAGGTGTTAGAATATGGTTTTGTTAGAGTAGGGGCAATTGTTAATAAGTTAGTACTTGCAAGTCCTATGGATAATGCTAAAGAAATAGTTAAAATGATTAGAAAAGCAGATAAAGAAAGTGTATCAATTGTTACTACTCCTGAACTTGCTCTTACTGGTTATACTTGTGGGGATTTGTTTTTACAAGATGAATTGCTTGATGAAATAGAGAAAGCTTTAAGTATTATTTTAGAAGATACTAAAGATTTAGATATTATTTCTATTATAGGGATGCCTATTAGGTGTAATAATCAACTTTTGAATACTGCTGTTCTTATAGAAAAAGGGAATATTATTGGTATTGTTCCTAAGAGTTATATACCTAATTATAGTGAATTTTATGAGAAGAGATGGTTTACTTCTAGTTTTGATTTAAGAGTAAGTGAAGTAAAACTATTAGATCAAGTTGTTCCTATTTCTACTAAGTTATTATTTAGAGATAATAAATATAGAGAAGTTACCTTTGCAATTGAGATATGTGAAGACTTATGGAGTGTTTTTCCTCCTAGTAATAATCATACTTTAAATGGAGCATCTATTATCTTTAATTTATCTAGTAGTAATGAAATTGTTGGTAAAGATAGTTATAGAAGAAATCTAGTTTCTATGCAATCTGCTAAAACAATATCAAGTTATGTATATGCAAGTAGTGGTATTATGGAATCAACTTCTGATTTAGTATTTGGAGGGGCTTCTTTAATTTATGAGAATGGTAAGTTACTTAAATCTAATAAACGGTTTGAGTTAGAGAGTAATTTAATATATACAGATATAGATGTTAAAAGATTAATTAATGAAAGATGTCGTAATAGTAGTTTTACTGGTAGTGTTTATAATGGAGACTATAAAGTAATAGAAGTTAATGTTTGTGATAAAATAAAGATTCTTGATAGGACTTATAAGATGTATCCTTTTATACCTGTTAATGATAAAGAAAAAAGATTTGAAGAGATATTAGAGATTCAAAGTAGTGCTTTAGCAAGACGTCTAATTCATTTAAATAATACTAAGTGTGTAATTGGTATGTCTGGAGGACTTGATTCTACTCTTGCTTTTCTTGTTATAGTTCGTGCTTTTCGTAAATTAGGTCGTGATAATAAAGATATTATAGGTGTTACTATGCCAGGATTTGGTACTACTGATAGGACTTATTTAAATGCTATTAATTTAGTTAAAGAATATGGTGCGACTTTAAGGGAAGTTAGTATTAAGGAAGCAAGTATACTTCATATGAGGGATATTGGACTAGATGAATCTGATCGAAGTGTTACATATGAGAATATTCAAGCAAGAGAAAGGACTCAAATACTTATGGATATCGCTAATATGGTAGGTGGTATTGTTATTGGAACAGGAGACTTATCAGAACTTGCCTTAGGTTGGTGTACTTATAATGGCGATCATATGAGTATGTATTCTGTTAATTCATCTATTCCTAAGACTTTAGTAAGATATTTAGTAGAATATGTTAAAGATAACAGTACAGATAAAAGAAAGAAAATATTAACAGATATCTTAGATACTCCTATATCTCCAGAGTTATTACCACCTGATGAAGCAGGTAATATCTTACAGAAGACAGAGTCTAGTATAGGTCCTTATGTCTTACACGATTTCTTTTTATATCATTTGTTAAGATATGGAGCATCTTTTAAGAAGATATATTTACTTGCTAAATTAACTTTTAAAGATAGTTTTGATGATGATGAGATTAAGAAATGGCTAAAAGTATTTGTTAGGCGTTTCTATACACAACAATTTAAAAGAAATGCTGTTCCAGATGGTGTTAAAGTAGGTACTATTAGTCTATCTCCTAGAGGGGATTTGAGAATGCCTAGTGAAGCAAGTTATGAGAGAATTTTAGAAGAGTTAGATAAAATTTCTTAAAAAAGTATGAATTTTTAAAATTGGTCCTATTTTTAGGTATCAATTTTT
>CALVIP010000063.1 GCA_944331715.1 uncultured Bacilli bacterium | reverse complement strand
TAATGTACGGTAGCGACTATCGGAATTTAAGCCTATGGAGAATAGGGAATACTCTATCTATGAAGTAGGAATCCTTGGAGGTAACGACAAGGGGAAACAATTTATTTTGTTTTATGTTCAGCGAGAAAAAAATGTTAAATCATTTTTGCAAGGGCACTGTCTTTAGATGGAGCCCTATTTTTCTTTTGTAATAAATTATATTTGTTATAGACTTAAATCTTTTGCTTTGATAAAATGTTAATGGAGATGATTTGATGGAATTTATTGATAGAATAAAAGAAAGAGTTAAAGATGATTTTAAGAAAATTGTTTTACCTGAATCTAATGATGTTAGGGTGTTAGAAGCTGCTTCTACTATAAAAAAAGAAGCTTTTGCTGATATCATTTTAATAGGTAAGGAAAGTAAGATAGGAAGTCTTGCTAAAGATAATAATATTGATATTAATGGGGTTACTATTGTTAATCCTCTGACTTTTAGTGATAGTGAAAAGTTAATTAATGATTATTATGAACTTAGAAAACATAAAGGTATTAGTTTAGAGCAAGCTAAAGATACTATTTTAAATGATTATGTTTATTTTGCTAATATGTTAGTTAAAGACGGATATGCTGATGGTATTGTCTCTGGAGCATGTCACAGTAGTGCTGATACTTTAAGACCTGCTTTACAGATAATTAAGACTAGTAAAGATACAAAAGTTGCTTCTGCTTTCTTTTTGATGGTTGTTCCTAATTGTGAATATGGTTCTAATGGAGTATTTGTTTATTCTGATTGTGGGATGATTCAAAATCCTAGTAGTGAAGAGTTAGTGGAAATTGGAATGATGAGTGCTAAGACGTTTAAATTATTGGTAGAAGAAGAACCTAATGTAGCTTTCCTTTCTCATTCTACTTTTGGTTCTTCTAAATGTGCTGACGTTGATAAGGTTGTAAGAGCGGTTGAGATGGCAAAGAAAGAATATCCTGATATTAATTTAGATGGAGAGTTACAATTTGATGCTGCTGTTGTTCCTCTTGTTGCTAAGAGTAAAGCACCTAATAGTAGTGTAGCAGGTAAAGCCAATGTTTTAATCTTTCCAGATTTAGATGCAGGAAATATTGGTTATAAGATTACAGAAAGACTTGCTAAAGCGAAAGCTTATGGCCCTGTTACGCAGGGACTTGCTAAACCTGTTAATGATTTGTCACGTGGATGTAATGCTAATGATATAGTAGGAGTTGTTGCTATAACTGCTTTACAGGCAATGAATAGTAAGTAGGTGTCTTATGAAGATAGTATCTTTTAATGTAGCAGGATTTAGAGCTTGTTTAAAGAAAGGTTTTGAAGACTTCTTTAAAGAGAGTAATGCTGACATTTATTGTCTACAAGAAGTAAAAGCAATAGAGAGTGAGATTCCTTTTAGACCAGAAGGGTATAACTTTTATTTAAATACTGCCGATAAGAAAGGTTATTCTGGAGTAGCAGTTTATTCTAGGGTTAAACCTCTTGATGTGGTATATGGAATAGATGTTGATGTGCATGACCATGAAGGTAGAGTTATAACGCTTGAATATGATGACTTCTTCTTAGTTTGTGTATATGTTCCTAATGTCAAGAGAGACTTGTCAAGACTTTCCTATAGAATTACTTGGGAAAAAGACTTTCTTAAATATTTACAGAGTCTTGATAAGAAGAAACCCGTTATTGTCTGTGGAGACTTTAATGTTGCTCATAAAGAAATAGATCTTGCTAATCCTAAAGGTAATGTTGGTAATGCTGGTTTTACTATAGAAGAACGAGATGCATTTACAAGACTTTTAGATGGTGGCTTTACTGATGTTTATCGTTATTTATATAAAGATAAAACTGATACTTATACTTGGTGGAGTTATATGGGAAGAGCTAGAGAGAAGAATATTGGTTGGAGAATTGACTATTTTCTAGTGTCAAATAGATTTATAGATAGTGTAAAGGATATGAAAATAGACAGTGAAGTTTTTGGAAGTGATCACTGTCCTATAGAGTTAGAAGTTAAGTAGAAACAATTGCTATTCAAATAAATTTATGCTATATTTTCCTTATGAGGAGGTTCGCTTATGGACAAAAAAGATTTTTTAAAAGAAAAATATATTAAAGAAAAGGCATTAGAGTTATTTCCAGAATGTTATTCTAGAAGTTTAAAAGTTATAACTTATTATTCAGATACTGCATTAAAGAGATTAAATGAATATATTGTAGACTATTTTGAGAATGGTGTGTTTAATTCTGATTCTTCAAAATATGATGCAAGTAAAGTATCTGATATAAGTGATGCCTATTTTTTAGTAAAGAAGGAATATAATAGAGAAAAAGATGTTAATCTTAAATATAATACTTATGAATTATTTGAAGCTTATGGTAGTCTTCTTTCTAATATTTGGGATTATCATTTTATGGCACATAGAAAGAATAGTTATGGTGAAAATCAGAATAAATCTAATAAGCAGATTTTATTAGAGATATCTATGTTATATCCAGTTTTACTTGATACTTTAGAAAAAATAGAAAGGTATTATGATGATAAAGATTGTAATTTGTTTACAGATGAAATTGATGAAAAAATAAGTTATTGGACTCATTTATTTGTGACGGTAGATTGTGATTTAGAGGAAGCGAAAGATAATTATCATGATGCTTGTATTTATTATAATAGAGGTTCTTATTTTGCACATGGATTTGAACCACAGTTTAGTTTAGGTGAATATAAAAAGAATTGGAAATTACGTAGAAATGAGGCTTGTAATTGTATTTTGGAATTCTATCAAGATATTATGAAAATTAATAAAGCGATAGATTATGAGACTTTTGATGTGGATGAGGTTAGTTATAGTTTGGAAGTATCAGAAATAGAAGAGCTTTATAATTATGCTATGGAAAATATTGCAACAGGTCCTAATTATTATTGTTATTTAACACCTGAAGAACGTATAGAAGATAGAAATGTTAATGTACTTAAGAAGGCTATCAAAATGTAGATAGTTTTTTTTTGGTGTGATATAATTATTTATGGGAAGAAAGTGATGTTTATGACGACTATTTATTTAATGAGGCATTCTATAGCTTTGAAAAATATAAATAATGATTATAATAATGAAAGTTTACAGTTACAAAATGAGAAGATGCCTTTATCTATTGAAGGAGAAGAGTTAGCGTCTAATATAAGTAAAGAGGAGGAACTTCAAAGTATAGATGTTGTTATTTCTAGTAATTATGTTAGAGCGATGTCAACTGCTAAATATATATCTAATGTTAATAATGTAAACTTAATAGTTAATTCAGCTTTTGGAGAAAGAAGGTTTGGTATTAATTCCTGGGATGAATTACCAAGTGACTTTGGTTTAAGACAAAATAACGATGAGAATTATAAAGTAGGAGATGGAGAAAGTCAGAAAGAAGTAAGAGAAAGAGTTTATAGGGCTTTAATTGATGTCATAGATGAATATAAGGATAAAAGAGTTGTTATTGTTTCTCACGGTAGTGCAATTCTTTGGTTATTAAAGCAGTGGTGTGATATTGATTTGAAAAATAAATGTATAATATTTAATGATAAACTAATACTTTATGATAATATTTTTAACTGTACTACTTTTAAATTAGAGTTTGATGATAAGAAGTTAGTTAATATTAATAAAGTGTTTTAAAGAGGGTGATGTTAATGGATCAAGAGAAAATTGGTAAATTTATAAAAAAACTTAGAAAAGATAATAACTTAACACAAGATGACCTTGCTAAAAAGTTAGGTGTTACTTATCAAGCAGTTAGCAAATGGGAGAATGGTAAGAGTATTCCTGATATTGCTATCCTTAAAACTATTAGTGAGTTATTTAATATTAATATAGATGAATTGTTAGATGGAAGTGTTAAGAACAAGAAAAAATTAAATAAGAAAATACTTATTCCAATAACAGTTTTAGGTATTTGTGTAGCCCTTATTTTTGTATTTTTTGTCGTACATAAAGAAACTTATGAGTTTAAAGTATTAGAGACTGATTCTAATGATTTTGATGTCAGTGGTGT
>CALVIP010000062.1 GCA_944331715.1 uncultured Bacilli bacterium | reverse complement strand
TTTTTATCTTTAAACATACTACATCACTATTATGATGATAGCACTAAATATCATAAAAAAGGAATTCCGTCAGGAATGGTAAAATTAAATAGAAAGTTCCCGAATTATTAAAGGAACTTTTTTTAACGACTAAATTCCCAGTCCGAAATTTAATTTATTCCAATTTCCTTTTGACAAATAGGACTATCTTGTATTAATTATAGGTGTTTTAACACTTATTTTTCAACAAAAATGTTAAAAAATAAGCATTAAACACTAATAAGGTAACAATCCAGTCCTATTTGTCAAAAGTTTTCTCGGCATAAAGTTAAATTTCTAATAGCATATTATATAAAAATGTGATATTATATAGGCGTTAATTAAAAAAGGGCATGCTACCGCCCAACTTTGATACCTATTTTTTTAAAATTATTAAAATAAGTTCCCAGTTGGTATAAGTAGTATATTCTTAATAGTTAACCTGTTTGTCATATGAATTTTAATATTTTTTTATAGAGAATCAGTTAGTATGTCTCTTATAAATTTAATATTATATTTCATATCAAATTTATTTAAGATTGATGCAATATCTGTTTCTTCCAATTCTGTGCTTTTTAATATTGAGTCTAATATGTCTATATTTGTTTGGTTTTCTAATATTAGACTATCAAGATAGTTAACTAAATCTTGAATTGTAAAAATACCAAGAATTGGATCAATGTAAATTATTGTGTCATTCTTCATGATTGACCTCCTTTAAAGAGGATTTAGATAGATCTATATTGTTAGGTTCTATATATTTTATATTTAGACACTTTATTAAATCTGGAAAAACTTTTTCAGTTTTTAAATAAGGTGTCATTTTTATTTTATCTTTATACAGATTTGCAATGTTATCTCTTAAATAATTAACTTGTTGTAAAGATAAATTGTTGAATGAGGTTCCTTTAGGTAAAACAATTCTTATCCTTTTGTGCGAATTTTCTATAAAGGATTTTTGCCATGAACTATATGGGTCACAGTAATATACTCTTGATACTTTTTTACCTGTTTCTAAATCTCTTTCAAATACTATAGGATTTAAAAACTCACTACCATTATCGGTAAGTATAACTTGAAATATTTTCTTATATAGTTCTATTCCTAAAGTTTTTCTTAAATAGATAAATACTTTATTAACTTCTTCAATAGTTTTCTTATCTAATAAGAATATTAATAATAAAGAAGTTTTTCTTATAAATAAAGTAAGAAAACATTTACCACCTTTAACACCTTCTACAGTATCCATTTCTACAATTGATTTATTAGGATGTTTAGTAGTATAAGAAATAAAATCATCAAAAGTTCTACCAACTAAATATGCTCTAACTTTCCTATCTTTATTATTGTTCTTTTCACCATTTCTTGGTTTATAGCTAACTTGTTTTGGTAAGTCTATGTTAGAAAGTGAAATAACATTCTCTCTAACATATCTATAAAAAGTTGGTTTTGAAAAAAACAATATATCTTTATGATTTTCATAGATATGATTTATGGGTTGTTTTTTATCTTTAACTAAAGGTACTATTACTCTTTCTATTAAGTCAACATCTTCTTCTTTTATATCATAACCTTTTTTAGAATCAACAACTCTTTGTTCATATAATTGTTGGGCAAGACTTGAAAAATAGAAATGCTTTGTAAGTCTGCATCCAACTTTTTTAGTACAAGAATTACATACATATGGCGGTCTAGAGAGCTTATCACATTCTTTTCCTTTATAACATTGTTTATCATAATTACAGAATGCTATACCACAGTTATTTTGATTTATGCAATGCTGTTTGCTATTCTTAATTACTTTAACAGAATAGTTTCTCCTTACTTCTTTAGATATTGTTGTTCTATCTAAATTTAAAGCTTTTCCAATATCTGAAAAACTGTATCCTTTATTCAATAAATGTTCTATTAAATTTCTTTGTTCATTACTTAAATGACTATATTCTCCTTTTGTCATTTTTCTATACCTCCCTTTAATAATGACAAACAGGTTATGGCATATTATATCATTAACTTTTGTTCTTTAAAAGAATAAGTTCCCATTATAAATTTTTCGGGAACTTTGAATTTTATTTAACAACATATATTTTTTTACAAATAAATATTGACAAGCATTTTTTTACTGTGATATAATCAATTTGTTCTTAAGCAATGGGGAATTAGCTCAGCTGGGAGAGCGTCACGTTTGCACCGTGAAGGTCAGGGGTTCGATCCCCCTATTCTCCACCATTTAGAATTTATCTCTTGTATATCAAGAGTTTTTTTATACTTAAATATAAAAGACTGTAATGAACTTAATCTATTTCATTACAGTCTTTTGTTATTTACCATTCTTTTTTCACATTTACTAATTCTTTAGCATATCCTATTAAACAAGCTGGTGCTAGGACAAAAGCGTAAAGTAAAGCATAGAAAATAAAAGCTAAGACACTTCTTCTTTTTAATTTACAATCTACTTTTCTTAAAGTATTTCTTCTTCTTATTTCGATAATTAAGCAAAGTATCATACCAAGTAATATTACTAATAAGGTTAACCATCCAATTAACAATTGATTACCAAATGCTAAAAATATTAGACCTAATGGTATAAATATAAGAAGAGCAAGATCTACAAATGGGAAAAAGATATTTAAACACATTAAGAATTTAGATTTAAAATTAAGCTTTTTAGAAGTTATAACTCTTATCTTTTTAAAAGCTTCTATCATTCCCCTAGCCCATCTTTTTCTTTGCCTTAATAAGCCTTTAAAGTCTTCTGGTACTTCTGTAAATGCTATAGCATTGCTTTCAAAATTAACTTCATAACCCCTACTTAATAATTCCCATGTTAGAACAATATCTTCACCTACACAATTTTGCCAACCACCTATTTCTTTTAATTTTTCTGTTTTATAAACACTAAAAGCACCTTGGGCAACCAATGTTGAATTATAATTACCCTGATATAATTTTACACCAAATATTCCTAAAGTATAATCCCATTGTTGTAGTTTAGTAATAAAACTTTCTTTATCATTTCTTACGAATAAACATCCTGCTGTTGCAACTGTCTTACAATTAGAATTTACTATTTTTTTCATGATATTTCTAACTGCTAATTCATGAAGAGAAGTATCACAATCTACAGTTATTACATAATCTGTTTTTACATGTTTTAACCCTTCATTTAAAGCGAATGATTTACCTCTATGACATATCTCTAATATTCTTATATTACAATCAAAATCTGTATGCTTTAATAGTTCTAATGTACCATCAGTTGAACCATCATCTATGACAATTATTTTAATATTACCACAATATCTTTGTTTCTTAATAGATTCTATTGTACTCATAATACATTCTTTTCCATTATATACTGGTATTAAAACTGTTACATCAGGTTCTTTCTTTAAACATTTTTTATCTTCTTTTTTATTATGTAATAAACTTATAAACATAAAAGCATAAATAAAGCCTGGTATTAATGCTATAAAAAGAACAAGATATACTGCTAAAAAATATCCTAGATAACAAGCAATATCATTAATCCAATTAATACTAATAAAGATAGCGATGAAAAAATATAAAAGTGAAATAAGAGTTGATATTAAAAACATTGTATATCACCCCTACTTCATTTTATGAAGGAAAGAGATAAACTGTGATTATCAAAATTAAAAAATAGGAATATTATATAGTGGAGTTGAATATAATGAAAGTAAGACATTTTTTTATTATTTTAATTTTAGTTATTGTCTTAATATCAATAGATATTATTTTTGCATATCATCAAAAAAACAAAAGACCTGATATTAAGATTCCTATTCTTTTATATCATGACTTTGTAAAAGTTGTACCTGATAATCTTGATGATTATAACTATATTAATACTAAAGAAAGTTTTGAAGAGAATATTAAAGTTCTATTAGAAAATGGCTATACATTTATGTCTTTTAAAGAGTTAAATGATGCTTATAATAAAAAAATAGAACTTCCTAGAAAGCCTATTTTACTTACCTTTGATGATGGTTATTATAGTAATTATA
>CALVIP010000061.1 GCA_944331715.1 uncultured Bacilli bacterium | reverse complement strand
ATGCGTTAAGCACCCCCCATAGAACAGATTATATCACGTTAATAAATTATAATAAAGACTTACTTTTTTAAGTCTTAGGGAGTTTATAACTACGGTTAAACTGCTAATAGTCATAGCAATACTTGCAAACATAGGACTCATACTTATTCCATAGTTTTCTAATAAGCCAATTGCGATTGGTATCATAAGTAAGTTATAAAAGAAAGCCCAGAATAAGTTTTCTTTAATGATAAGATAAGCTTTTTTACTTATTTTAATAAGGTCTAAAATATTAGAAATATCGTTATTCATAAGAATTACATCAGCTGAATCCATAGCAACATCTGTTCCATCATTAACACTTATACCAATAGTTGCATTTACTAAAGCAGGAGCATCATTAATACCATCTCCTACCATTATTACTTTTTTACCTTTAGATACTAAGTCTTTAATAGTACTTGCTTTCTTTTTTGGTAAGACATTAGATATTACTTTAGTTATCCCTAACTCTCCTGCAATTATATTAGCAGTTACTTCATTATCTCCTGTTAACATAATTACTTCTATATTATTATATTTAAATTTAGTTATAACATCTTTTATATTAGATCTAACTATATCTTTAACACCTATTAGACCAATAACAATACCTTCTTCTATTACATAGATAATACTACAGCCATTATTTATTAAATTATTATAATCTTCTTTATGATTATCTTCTATTTTTAAATCTTTTAATAAAGTGTTATTTCCTAAATAATAAACTTTGTTATTAATACTTGCTTTTATTCCTTTACCGTTTATTGTTTTAAAATCAGTTACAACTAATTTTTTCTTAACTTTAAAAGCAGTGCTTATAGGATGAGAAGAACTCTTTTCTATATTAGATACAATATTAATTAAATCATTATCTTTATAGTTAGAATAATTATATGTCTTATAGATATTTAAAGTTCCATTTGTAAGGGTTCCTGTTTTATCAAAGACAATAGTATCAATATCTTTAGCCTTCTCTAAGACTTCACTATTTCTTAAGAATAGACCTTTTTTAGCACAGATTCCATTACTTACAACTACAACAAGTGGTACGGCAAGACCTAAAGCACAAGGACAAGCGACTACTAAGACTGTTACCATATGAATTAGAGATACTTCTAAAGGTAGCCCTATAAATAGTTGGATTATAAAGGTTAGAAAAGCGATTAATAAGATAACAGGAACAAAGATACCACTTACTTTGTCGGCAAGACGTTGTATTTTAGTCTTGGTATTATTGGATTCTACTACTAGTTTAACTATTTCTGAGATGGTAGAGTCTTTTCCTATTTTCTTGGCAGTATATTCAATAATTCCGTCATAACTAATAGAACCAGCGATAACAGTTGCACATTTTTCTTTTAGGACAGGGGCACTTTCTCCTGTAATAAAGCTTTCATTAACATAGGCTTTACCTTTAGTAACAATACCATCGACTGCTATTTTCTCTCCTGCCTTACAAATTAATGTATCTCCTACTTCTACTTCATCGATAGTTACTTTTAACTCTTTATCATTCTTTTTAACTATAGCATAACTCGGTGTTATCTCTACTAACTTTCTAATAGCATCTTTAGTTTTATCTTTACTAGAGTCTTCTAATACTCTACCTAGTTTAATAAAATAAATTACCATACAAGTAGATTCAAAATATAGATTATGTAGATAAGCGTTATTTCCTTTTAATATATTTATATAACTATAAAGACTATAGAGAAAACTGAAGATAACACTAAACATTACTAAAGTATCCATATTAGGCATTTTATGAAGTAAATTCTTTATACCACTTTTAATAATGTCTAATCCATAGATTAAATATACTAAAGTAATTATCAACAGGGTTGTGGATAAAATAAGAGGATGACTATTATTAAGATATGGGATACTTGGTAAGTTTAACATATCTCCCATAGATATATACATAATAAAGATAATAAGTAATCCTAGGATTATTAGTTTTATTTTATCAGTCTTGTTAGTAACTTTATCTTCTATTCCTTTAAACTCTCCTAAACTAGTAAACCCTGCTTCTTTAATAAATATTTCTATATCTTTAACAGTTATATTTTCATAAGTAATAGTAGCGATAGATAAAACTAGATTAACAGTTGCACTAGTAATTCCTTCTTGTTTATTAAGATATTTTTCTAGTCCTGATGAACAGGCACTACAAGTCATTCCACCTATTTTTAAAACTATTTTTTTCATAATTAATCCTCTTTTACTCTTAGTATTCTTAAAGCATTAATGATAGCGATAACTGAGACACCAACATCGGCAAAGACTGCTGCCCACATTGTTGTTGCTCCTATGGCACTTAGTAATAATACAAGTATTTTAACAGTGATAGCGAATATTATATTTTCTTTAACTATTTGCATTGTCTTTTTACTTATTTTAATGGCACTTGCTAGTTTAGATGGCTCATCTGTCATAATGACAATATCTGCTGCTTCTATTGCGGCATCACTACCGAGGCCACCCATGGCAACACCTATATCTGATAAGGCTAGAACTGGGGCATCATTAATACCATCACCAATAAATACTAGTTTACCATATTCACTTTTCTCTTTCATTAAGGACTCTACTTTTTTAACTTTATCTTGAGGTAATAGTTCAGCATAATAATTATCTAGTTTTAATTCTTTACTTACTTTCTTACTTATCTCTTCTCTATCTCCTGTTAACATTATTATTTTCTTAACATTATTTTTTCTAAATTCTTTAACTGCTTTATAGGCATCATCTTTAATTTTATCGGAGATAATAATAGAACCTGCATATTTCTTATCAATAGCGATATAAATAACAGTTCCAACATCATTACTCTTTTTATAGTCAATATTATATTCTTCCATTAATTTCTCATTACCTACTAGAACTTCTTTAGAATCTACTTTGGCAATAACTCCTTTACCTTTAATTTCTTTAGTTTTTGTAACTAGTTTTTCATTAATATTTTTACCATAAGCTTCTTTAATAGATAAGGCAATTGGGTGATTAGAGTAATTTTCAGCATAGCTTGTATATCTTAATAAATATTCCTTGGAGTAATCTATAGCATTAACTTTTTGAACTTTAAATATTCCTTCTGTTAGTGTTCCTGTTTTATCACAAACAACTATTTCAGTGTTGGCAAGAGCTTCTAAATAGTTACTACCCTTTACTAAAACTCCTATTTTAGATGAGGCACCAATTCCTCCAAAGAAACTTAGAGGTATTGATATTACTAAGGCACAAGGACATGAGACAACTAAGAATGATAAGGCTCTATATATCCAAGTTTTAAAGTTAGTATCTAATACTATAGGTGGAATAAAGGCAAGAAGAATAGCGATTATTACAACTATTGGAGTGTAGTATTTAGCAAATTTACTGATAAAGTTTTCTGATTTAGATTTTCTACTACTAGCATTTTCTACTAAGTCTAAGATTTTACTAACAGTAGATTCACAAAACTCTTTAGTTACTTTAACTTTTAGTATTCCTTCATTATTAATACATCCACTTAAGACTTCATCAGTCTCAGTTACACTTTTTGGCATAGATTCTCCTGTTAGAGCAAGAGTATTAAGAAGAGAGTTACCTTCTACTACTATACCATCTAATGGTATTTTTTCTCCTGGTTTTATCAAGATAATATCACCAACTTTAACTTTATTTGGATCTACTCTTTCTGTCTTGTTATTTTTATAAAGATTTGCATAATCTGGTCTTATATCCATTAATTCTGAAACTGATTTTCTTGATTTATCAACAGCATAACTTTGGAATAGTTCTCCTACTTGATAGAATAGCATAACAGCGACTGCTTCAGGAAACTCGCCTATAAAAAAGGCTCCTATGGTTGCAATAGTCATTAGAAAGTTTTCATCAAAGACTTTTCCTCTTGTAATGTTTCTTAAAGCTTTTAAGATGATATCATAACCTACTATTAGGTAGGAAATAATAAATAGAATATCGCTAATGATAACATTATCTAGTATAAGGATAAATGCCAATACTAGTAAGATAAAAGATATTATAATTCTAATTAATTTTTTCTTCATCTTTTTTGTCATTATTAAACCTCCTCGATACTTACATCTGGTTCTTCTCTTCTTATTACTTTCTTAATTTGTTTTA
>CALVIP010000060.1 GCA_944331715.1 uncultured Bacilli bacterium | reverse complement strand
TTATCAATCATAGGTGAAGATGGTTCTATTGACGAAGTAGAAGTTGTTATTGCCTTTGAATTTAAAGATACAAAAAATGAATATGTTGTATATACAAAAAATGAAAAAGATGAAAACGGTAATGTAACAGTTTATGTTTCAAGAGTTGATAGAAGTGGAGATACTCCAAGACTATATGGCATTGATGATGAAGATGAATGGAATAGAGTAAAGGACGTATTAAGAAAATTATCAAAAAAAGACTAATAGATAGTAATAATTAGTTGGAGGCGAATGACATGAGTGAAAAACTAGATAATGAAGAATTTAGAGTTGTGGGACTAGATAATTTAGAAGTCATAAAAGGTGATGCTAATAAATTAAAACTTTTAATTACTTCTTATGCTACTATAATGGAAGTTCAAGATGCATATATTCAAAAGGACTTAGATGAAAAGAAAAATAAACAACAAGAATTAGAAGAAAAAGTAGCTAGTGGTAACTTAGAAAGAAACGAACTAAAAGATGCAAAGAAAGATTTATCTCTTCTTAAGCAAGAAGTTAGAAGCCTAGAGGATGCTTATAGAGAATTCTCAGAAGCTCGTCAAAGATTTTTAGCTTTAGCCAAAAAAGCTCTAAAGTTACCTAAAGAAAATTTTGAACAGTTAGCACAAGATGGTTGGATAAAAATAGAAGATGAGAATAAAAAGCAAGAAGTTATAGATTTACAAACATTAGCAGAGGCTCAAGAAGATGTCCAAAGTACTTTAATAGACGAAAAAGATAATGATATTTTCTCTAGCGTAGATAGTAACCTTATTAAAGAAGAAGTAGAGAAAATGATGAATAGAGATATAACTAGTTCAAAAAATTACGGTGACACAGTCGCTAGAAATATAGATGCAGATAACTTTGATGAAACTGTTAGTGAAATTACAGAAGATATTAAAAATGAAGTTGATGAGAGAAAAGCTAATGAGGTTACACCTGACCTTATGAAAGACTTATTTACTAAACAAGAAGAAATTAAACAAGAAAAACCAACTAGTGAGCCTGAACAAGATGAAAAATCTGATACACCAGATAGCCCAACAATTGATTTCAATATTCCATCTATAGCAGGTGAAACAGGTGAGTGGACTCCAGTACAACCACCTGCCACTAATGAGAATAAATCATTTGAAGGCTTTGATGGTGATACATCTATAGAAAACTTTATTAAAGACTTAGAAGATAGAAATGAAAGGCTTAAATCTCATGGTGAAGAATTGAATAGTAAAATATCTAATGTAAAAGAAGAACAAACAAAAGCTGCTGAAAAACAAGAACAAGCTAAAAAAGAACGTGAAGCAGCTAAGAAAAGAGCAGAAGATACTAAAAGACAAATAGAGTTATTAAATACATATAGGCCAAAAATGGATGAGTTAAGAAAAGCTAATGAAGAACAAGAAAAACTTAATAGTGCTAAAGAAGCAGAACTTCAAAAAGAAAATGAAACTCTAGCAACTATTAACTCAGAAACAACTGCTATCGAAACAGAAACAGCTGCTTATGATGAAGAAGCTAGTCAATCTTTAGAAGAATTGAGAAGATTAAGAGCAGAATTTGCTGGAACTGGATATGATAGTGGTGATACTCAAATGACTTCAGGAGGACGTAAAATATAATACGTTCTTTTTTTTTTCTTTTTTTCATATACTTTACTGAGGTTTTAGATATGAAGAATACTCTTTTTTATTACTATCATCTTACACCAGAAAAAATAATTAAAAAAGATAATTATTATTACTTTTATCTTGATAATTACATCTATTATCTTTATCAAGTAAATAGACCTTTAGAGTATATTAATGAATTAATTATGCTTACTAGAACAGTAAACTATAGTAATTTTATGATGATTATCTTTAATATAAATAAAGAAGCTTTAAGTATAATAAATAATCGTTATTATATTCTTTTAAGAAGTCTAAAAAATAATTACTTTAATATTAATGCCATCTATAATCCTACTTATTGTCCTAAAGAGGCATCTAATTTAAAATTATTGAATCATAGTAGTTGGAATAATCTTTGGAGTAGCAAGATAGATTATTTTGAATATCAAAAAGACTATATAAAGATGAAGTATAAAACACTCTATAAGACTCTAGATTATTTTATAGGACTAGGAGAAAATGCTATAAGCTATTTTAATGCCACTAACAGCTATCTAACTAAAGAATTTACTGATTCTTTAGTAGTGTCTAGAAGAAGAGTAAATCTAGACAATTTAAGCTTCTATAATCCTTTAAATATTGTAATAGATAATAAAGCAAGAGATAGTGCTGAATATCTTAAATGTCTCTTTATAACCGATAATTACACCTATGACTTTTTAGATGAATTTTTAACTAACCTAAACTATAGTCCTTATCAATACGGTCTATTAATAGCAAGACTTCTTTTTCCAAGTCATTACTTTGATATATATGAGAAGATAATAAATGAGAGTCTTAAAGAAAAAGAAATAATAAAAGTACTAAATAGAACAGATGAGTACGAAAAGTTCTTAAAATACATCTATAATTTTATAAATAAAAAAAAGCCTATTCTAAAAATAGACTGGTTAGATTCTAATTAATATTTCTCACTTCTTTAACTTCAGGTACTTCATTCATTATCATTTGTTCAATACCATCTTTTAAAGTAACATCTAAAAAAGCACAATCAGCACATGCTCCACCTAATTTTACATAGACTATACCATCTTCAAATTTAATATATTCTAAAGCCCCTCCATCACTAATTAAAAAAGGCTTTAATTCATCTATAATACTTTTAATTTTCTCTTCAACATTTTCCATTCTAATCACTTTTTCCTTTCAATATCATAATTATAGAGATATTTATGATTTTTGTAAAGGTTGTAAGGACAAACATTTTCTGCTATAATACACTAGAAGAGGGAAGTTTATGGCAAAAGAATATAAAGAAGGTTCCATTGTTCTTGGAACTGTTACAGGTATAAAAGATTATGGTATTTTTGTAAAATTAGATAATAATCATAGTGGACTTATTCACATATCAGAAATTGGTAATCATTACATAGAGGATTTAAATAAATATGTTATACTTAATGAACTAATAAGAGTAAGAATAGTAGGCAAAAGTAGTGATAACATGTTTAAGTTAAGCATTAAAAATGTAGATTATAGAATTACTAAAAGGAATGGTAGTAGGATAAAAGAAACAGAAAATGGCTTTAAAAATTTAGCCTTACACCTTGATTATTGGGTAAGAAAAGAGCTAGAAAAAGAAAAAAGTGAAAAAATATGCAAATAAATTATTGACAATCATCAAATTAACTGGTATATTTAATCATGTCAAACGGTTTTGGGCGATTAGCTCAGTTGGTTAGAGCACTTGCCTTACAAGCAAGGGGTCATAGGTTCGAGTCCTATATCGCCCACCATTTATTATATGTTGCCGAAATAGCTCAATTGGTAGAGCAACTGATTTGTAATCAGTAGGTTACGGGTTCGATTCCTGTTTTCGGCACCATTTTATTATGTCGGAGAGATAGCGAAGTGGCTAAACGCGACAGACTGTAAATCTGTTCCTTCGGGTTCGATGGTTCGAATCCATCTCTCTCCACCACTTAATATATTGCCTCGTAGCCAAGTGGTAAGGCATCAGACTTTGACTCTGACATGCGTTAGTTCGAATCTAACCGAGGCAACCATCTAATTAGTAGTTGATCCGCTAGCTCAGTCGGTAGAGCATTTGACTTTTAATCAAAGGGTCATGAGTTCGAATCTCATGCGGGTCACCATTTATATGTGCCTGAGTGGCGAAATTGGTAGACGCACAGGACTTAAAATCCTGGGAGGTTCACCCCTCGTGTCGGTTCAAGTCCGACCTTAGGCACCATCTATTTTTGGAGGAATACCCAAGTCTGGTTGAAGGGACCGGTCTTGAAAACCGGGAGGTCGTGCAAGCGGCGCAGGGGTTCGAATCCCTTTTCCTCCGCCATTTAAAAATTTGATATCGCGGGGTGGAGCAGTTGGTAGCTCGTCGGGCTCATAACCCGAAGGTCGAAGGTTCAAGTCCTTTCCCCGCAACCATGGTTCCGTGGTGCAGCTGGTTAACACGTCTGCCTGTCACGCAGAAGATCGCGGGTTCGAGCCCCGTCGGAACCGCCATTTTTTTTGGCTTCATAGCTCAGTCGGTAGAGCAA
>CALVIP010000059.1 GCA_944331715.1 uncultured Bacilli bacterium | reverse complement strand
TGTCTAACCAATATTAATTTATCACATTTTTATAATTTTGTTAACCCCTTTTTAGAGGTTTCCGAACAACTCTAATGAAGAAACAAGTTCAAATAACTTTACAGGAAGACCATCAGGAGAGATGAGTTTATATACAAGTAGTATGAACTCTAGTAAAAGTAATAGATATAGACTAAGAATGTGGGTAGATGAAGATTATAATCCTGGGGGCGATGGAGGTAACTTAGAGTTTAGCTTAAAGATAAATGTCTATGGTAAAGATGGATTATCTATGGAAGATAGAATGATGATGGGATATGATTCGAGTAATCCAAGTGATTTTCATACTGATGAATATAAAAGTAAGATAACAAGTATAGTAACAAAAGGAGATACAGTAATTCCAGAAGGAGTAATAGAAAGTTGGGATATATCAGAAAAACAGAATGGAAGTGTTATTGCCTATGCCGAAGATGATGGAACAGGTGCGGGAACATATAAAGTGACAATAGGTGGAGAAGGTAGTATAATTGCAAATTATGATATGAGCAGCTATTTTTCAGGTTTTTCTAATATAACATCAATTAATTTAATGTATTTAGATACTAGTATAACTACTAATATGAGTAGATTGTTTTTTCAATCATCTAATCTGAAAGAAATAATGTTAGATAATTTAGAAACATCAAAAGTAACCAATATGAGTTATATGTTTACACAAAATAAATATTTATTTGAATTGAATCTAAGTAATTTTGATACTTCAAATGTCACAAATTTTTTTGATATGTTTGCAAAGAATACAAATATGACAGAAATACTAGTAACAAGAAATACTTGGACAATACCTAACTCTGCAATCAGAGACAGTGGTGTAACTGACTTTACTTATGTATAGGGGATTTCTATTATATTAGAAATTCTTTTCTTTTTACGTCAAATAATTCTTTTTTTCTTTAATCATTTTGTTATTTGTAATAAAATAGATAGTGTTAGAAAAGAGGATATTTATGAATGAAGTAATTATTGAAGAAATTAGTAAAGATTTAGATATTAGTAAAAAACAGGTTATAACTGTTTTAAAATTATTAGAAGAAGGTAATACTATTCCTTTTATAGCAAGATATCGTAAAGAAGCGACAGGGGCTTTAAATGAAGAGATTATAAAGTCTATTGATGATGTTTATCAGTATCAAGTTAATTTAATGAAAAGAAAAGAAGATGTTATTAGATTAATTGATGAGAAAGGTCTTCTTACTGATGATTTAAAATCTTCTATTATGAAATGTACTAAACTTGTTGAAGTAGATGATTTATATCGTCCTTATAAAGAGAAGAAAAAGACTAAGGCAACTGATGCTATTAATAATGGATTAGAGCCTCTTGCTAAAATTATTATGTCATGTCCAGTTAAGGGAGATATTGAACAAATAGCAAGTCGTTATCTTAATGATAAAGTTAAGACTGTGGAAGATGCTATAACTGGGGCTAAGTATATTATCGCTGAATGGATTAGTGACAATGCATATTATCGTAAATGGATTAGAAGTTATATTTTTAAAGAAGGGGTAATTGTTAGTAAATTAAAGAAGAATGTAGAAGATGAAGAGAAGACTTATAGTAACTATTATGAGTTTAGTGAAACAGTAAAATACATTAAACCTCATCGAATATTGGCGATAAATAGAGGTGAGAAAGAAGGAGTCTTGTCCGTTAAATTAGATTATGATGTAGAAAAGATAGTTAAATATTTAGAGACTAAAGTTATTAAGAATAAAGAGTCATTTTGTTATGAAATAATACTTGAGGCAATTAATGATAGTCTTAAACGTTTAATACTTCCTAGTGTAGATAGAGAGATTAGGGCTGAACTTAAAGAAAAAGGTGAGGTACGTGCTATAGATAATTTTTCTACTAATGTAGAGAAACTTTTACTTACTCCTCCATTAAAAGATAAAATTGTGCTAGGATATGACCCTGCTTTTAGAACAGGATGTAAACTTGCTGTTTTAGATAAGACTGGTAAAGTGTTAGATATTGATGTAATTTACCCAACAGAGCCACATAATGATATAGAAGGTTCTAAGAAGAAATTACTTGAACTTATTGATAAATATAATATAGATGTAATTGCAATAGGTAATGGTACAGCATCTCGTGAAAGTGAAGCTTTTGTAGCAGAGGCAATTAAAGATGCTAAAAGAGACGTTTCATATATAATAGTAAGTGAAGCAGGGGCATCAGTTTATTCTGCAAGTAAACTTGCAATAGAAGAGTTTCCTGATTTGACTGTAGAAAAAAGAAGTGCAGTTAGTATCGGAAGACGTGTACAAGATGCTTTATCTGAACTAGTTAAAATAGATCCTAAAAGTATTGGAGTTGGTCTTTATCAACATGATGTTCCTGTTAAGAAGTTAGATGAATCATTAAACTTTGTTGTTAGTAAAGCAGTTAATGGTGTTGGTGTTAATATAAACACTGCTAGCCCTTCCTTATTAAAATATGTTTCTGGGCTTAATAAAAAAGTAATTGATAATATTATTTCTTTTAGAGATAAATATGGTAAATTTAAAAATAGAGATGAGATTCATAATATTAAAGGTGTTACTGATAAAGTATATGAACAATCAGTTGGTTTCCTTAGAATACTTGATGGAGATAATCCTTTAGATAAAACTTCTATTCATCCTGAGAGTTATGATAAAACTAGAGAACTTTTAGATTATTTAGGATTTAGTGAAAAAGATTTAGGTAGTAGGGAACTTGGTGATAAACTTAATAGTTTAGATATAGAGAGTCTTAGTAAAGAAATTGATGTTGATAAATATACTTTAGAAGATATTATAGAGTCTTTAGAAAAACCTATGAGAGATTTAAGAGATAATTATCCACAACCAATTTTAAGAAGTGATATCTTACATATAGAGGATTTAAAAATTGGGGATAAACTACAAGGAACAGTACGTAATGTAGTCGACTTTGGTCTATTTATTGATATAGGTTTAAAAAATGATGGCCTTGCTCATATTTCAAAATTAACTAATGAGTATATTAAAAATCCTAGTGATTTATTTAGTGTTGGTGATATAGTTGATTGTTATGTAGAAGATATTGACTTAGATAAAAAGAAAGTTAGTCTTAGTTTGTTAAAAAATAGTATTTAATTACTATTTTTTTTGTGATATAATCTTTATTAAGATAGGTGATGGATATGTTAGGTAAGATTGGTAGTTTATTTAAGAAAAGTGAAAATGATTGGATGAAAGTTACAGTTAGTATCTTCTTTTCAATTATTATGATTATATTTTTAGGTAAAACAGTAGCAAGTTCATATGCTATTCCAACGGAGTTACCTGATACATTAACAACAGGGATGGGAGATGCTCTTACTGATAGGGTTACTTTATTTAGTGAGGGATTAAGTGATGATGAAATTATATCTTTAGTTCCTTATTATGCTTATGATGGTAGTAATAGATATACTGTTTACTGTCTTGAAAAAGAAAAAGGATGGCCTAATAATGATAGTCCTAAAACTATTACTAAAAATGAAGTTCCTCTTGATGCAGGTTATGTTTATATTTTGCAAAATGCTTATCCTAATAAAAGTTTAACTGGTAATGATAAAAATGATGATTATTTAACACAAGTTGCAATTTGGTTTTATCAAGATAGGGTAAATGGTGTTAGTGATGATATTGATGGAGTTTTAACTGCTAATCAAAAAAAAGTTATTAAAAACAGTTCTTATTATAGTGTTATAGAACCATTAATAACAGGGGCAGTTTATGCTAAAAATAATCCTGTTACAATTAATCCAAGTTTTAATATTTCTACTAGTGATTTTAAATTAAGTAGTGATAATAGATATTTAATTACTGATTTAATAACTGTAAATAGTAATGTTAGTTATGATAGTTATGCTGTTAGTATAGATAATAGTGCAGTTGAAGTTCTTAATAGTAGTGATGTTGTAGTAGGTACTAATACTATAAATAGTGGAGAAGGTTTTAAATTAAGAGTAGATTTATCTAAGATAGATAATCCTATAAATGTAAATATAAATGTGATAGTAAATTATACAGAATATGTTGCTTACAGTTATGATCCTCCTAGTGATATGGTAGATACAATGCAACAGTCAGTTGTTAGTACACTTGTAGGTGTACCTAAACAGAAGACCGTATCTGCTAGTGTTAAAATGCCAAGTGGAAGTTTAACAATAAAAAAGGTAGATAGTAGTGATAATACTCCTTTGGAAGGAGCAAATATTGAAGTAATTAGAAAGGCAACAAATAAGAGTGT
>CALVIP010000058.1 GCA_944331715.1 uncultured Bacilli bacterium | reverse complement strand
ACTATCGCTCCTAAAGCACCAGTAGACATATTTGTAATTTTCATAACAGCATCAATCCTCTCATTAGTAGGACCACTTGTTACAATTATATTTTTACTCATATTATTTCCTCCTTAATTGCATTATACTTAAAAAAATGATATAAGTATAATATATATTATTTATATTAAATATAAGGAGAAATTATATGAATATTAACTATGAACTATATAAAGTATTTTATGAAGTGGTACTAAATGGAAGTATTTCCAAAGCAAGTGAATCTATGTATATATCTCAACCTGCTGTTACTCAGTCTATTAAGAACTTAGAAGAAAAACTTGGAGGTAAACTTTTAATACGAACAAAGAAAGGAATAGTTTTAACAGAAGAAGGAAAAGTTCTATTTGATTATATAAAAAAGGGAGTAGAAAATTTTAAAAATGGTGAAAATGCATTTCTAAATTATCTAAATTTAGATAGTGGCTCTATTAGAATAGGAGCAAGTACAACTATAACAAGAAATATAGTTATGCCATATCTTGAAAAGTTTCATATAAAATATCCTAAAGTAGACATTAAAATAACAAATGATTTAACTTCTAACCTAGTAACTGCTTTAAGAAATGGTGATTTAGACTTATTAGTTGTAAATCTACCTATGGAAGAAAATAAAGATTTAAAAGTTATTCCTATTTGTGAAGTTCAAGATATCTTTGTAGGTAATTTAGACTATTATAATAAAACAAAAGGACAAATAAAAATAGAAGATTTATTTAATTATCCTTTAATTACTCAGAAAGAGCCTAGTAATACAAGAAGATTTTTAAATAAATATTTAAAGAGTAATAATATTTCCACTAATATACCAAATGAGATAGTTAGTTATAGTCTTATTATGGATTTTGTTAAAGCAGGTTTTGGTATTGGATATGCCACTAAAGAATTTATAGAAGATGACCTAAAAGAAAAAAGACTATATGAAATTAAAGTAACACCTAAAGTCCCTAAAAGAGAAGTAGGCATAGTTACATTAAATAAAAGCATCCCTAACTATAGTGCTAAAAAGTTAATTGAATTAATGCAAAGAAAATAAAGTGTGTTATAATAAAATAAAAATGGGAGGTAAATTATGGTTGAAATAAATAAAGAAAAGGATGCAAATGGTTATGATAGATTCAAGATAATAACCGATGATGGAAACTTCAATATAATGTTTGGAGGAAATCTAGACTTATATTGGTTTTATTGGCCAAAAGAAAATATTAATGATTGGCCTTTATTTAAAAAAATTACTATTACAAAAGAAAACTACTTTCTATATCAAAAGATAGATGAACTATATGAAAATATTAAAGAACAAAGGCCTTATCAAAAAAATGAGAAAGATGAATATGCAACTTTTTTAGAAGGATTAGACTTAAGTAATTTAAATGAATCTAAGGAAACAGATTATGCTTATGAAAAATTATTTCAAGATGGTATTATTAAATGGTATTCAGATGATGCTCCACTAGAAGAAGCTAGCAGTTTAGAAATAAAAAAACAAGAAGATGCATATTCTATAACATTTTTTCAAGGCAAAGAAGAATATGATTTTCCTACATATAGTGTCCGCTTTAGAAATAGTGGTAGTAGATATCATCCCTATAATTTTGCTTTTATGAGTATGTATAACGGTTTAAGTGAATATGATCCTAATTATCATCAAATACATATAGAAGAATATTTATATACTAAAAAATTACAAAAGCTAAAAAAATAAGGAGCCAAATTGGCTCCTAAATCTATATATATGAGGATCTTCACACTTATCAGTGAACCTTCCTCATTAATACTATATGCAAGTTTCTTTAAAATATACAAAAAAAATGTCCATTTTTTTAAAAAGTGTTAGTATATCTACCAAGGAGTTGAAGTATATGGAAATAAATACAGGAATGCTTGCTTTTGAAGTAACAAGAAGATGTAATGAGAGTTGTCTTCATTGTTGTAAAGGTAAAGCAGAATCTATTGATATGACAAAAGAAATAATTGATAAAGTCTTAAAAAGTCCTAACTATAAGCTTAAAGAAATGAAATATTTATCAATAGCAGGAGGAGAACCAACATTAGTACCTAATATAGTTTCTTATTTAATAGATACCATTATCGAAGAAGATGTGTCTATCACTAGTAATATAAATTTTATTACTAATGGTCTTATCTATAGTGATGAAATAATAAATGCTCTAGATAGATTAATGACATATCTAAAAAACAAAGAAAACTGCAAGGACACAAGATTAGTATTTGAAATATCTAATGACCAGTTTCATAAAAGACCAAGCAAAGAAGTATTAGATAAATATAGAAAGTTACCATATATTGATAAAAGTTTCTTCGAACCAAGAGAAATACCTAAAGAAAGAATATTAAATGATGGTAATGCTAAAGAAAATGGAGTTGGTGGTAATAAAACATATAAAAACTATCTATCTCCTATAGATATAAACTTAGATAGAGATAATCGTACAATTAAAAACGAACTAATCATAACATCTAATGGCAATGTAACATCTACAGTAGGTGGTCCATATAAAGATGAAGATGAGAACTCTTGGGGAAATTTAAACGATAAATATTTTGATAGTATTATACTTGATAAGATGAAGTCTGTTGTCTAATAGACTTCTTTTTATATGATACTTACTTTAAATTTGTTTTGAGTAGCAATAATGCTATCTAAACGCAACAAAGAGTTAGAAAAATTTCTTGCTTTTATGATAAAAAAGTGTATAATAAGTAGCAAACATGAGGGGAGAGTATATATGTTAAAAGATATTTTGATAGAATTAGGTGTACCAAATGATGAAAATATTTTAAAAATCGCTCAACTTGAAATTAGAAAGAATTTAAAAGATGACAATATTAGCACTGCAGATAAAAATCATATTTGGTATAGAGAAAATGACAAAACATATTATGTAGGTGTGATAAAAGAAGAAGATAAAGTTATAGGACTATCTGTTAATACAAAGTCTTCTAATGGTTTTGAGAATTTTACTTATACTAAGAATATAATATTTGGAGGAACAAATTTTGGGTTTAATGAATTTAAAGGATTAGAATATGCAAAAAATATGAGCCGGCTTTTGTCAATGATGCATGCATCAACTTTAGGAAAAGATCAAGAAGAATTTGAAAACTATATAAAATCATACAGAGATATATTTTCTATTTATGATGATATTCACTATGGAAAGAAAGGAAAGCATTTCACTAACAAAGATATTAAAATTATTGTCTCTGAATTAATAAAAGTTGAAAATCCTGATGTAGATATCTATCTTCCTACATCAAAAGGAATAACCATAGATGAAAATAATAAATTTGAAGTTATTGAACCACATAGTTGTCTAATTTTTGCCCTTGATGATAAAGCTAAACAATACTTATACGATGTGACTAAAAAATGCCCTAGACTTTCATTACTACCATATACTGATTTTTATAATTTGTGTTATAGTGCAGTAGAATTTAGAAAAGAAAATTCCTTTGAAAATGGTAAGATAATTAATCATGGTAGAATAAAATATTTTGACTTTATCTATTCTGAGGAAGAAAATATATATGATACTATAATATCTAGAAACTTAAGAGAATGTATAAATGATTATGAAAACAAATACCATTTTAAAACCAAATTAGATTTTCTAGATGATGGTAGTGATATACTAGATATAGATAAACCATTATCATCATATCAAAAAGTAAAATCTATAAATTCACAATAAAAAGTTGTCTAATGTAGACTTCTTTTTTCTTTAAATATTTGTTATAAAAATAAATATCTTGTATAATACTAATAAAGAGAGTTGGTAAGAATGAATAAAAATGAATTATTAAGAGAATTAACAAGTGAAAAAGAAGAAATACTAAGTTTATGGAGGTCACTTTGACACAGATAAAAAACTTAAAGAACAAGAAGAACTAGAAAAAGAAACTACTAAAGAAGACTTTTGGAGTGACCCTAGTAAAGCAGAGACTACTATTAGTGAGTTAAAGAGTTTAAAGGAAAGAACATCTAAGTTAATAGACTTAAAGAAAAAAATATTTGACTCTATAGAATTACTAGAGATGTTAGATGAAGAAAGTGATAAAGAATTATTACAAACAATTGAGGAAGATAATAAAACTATTAAAGAAGATTTAAAGAGTTTAAGTATCTATCTACTATTTAATAAACCATATGATAAAAATAACTGTATCATTGAAATACATCCTGGTGCAGGAGGAACTGAATCTTGTGACTGGGCTAATATGCTTTATAGAATGTATACAAGATACTGTGA
>CALVIP010000057.1 GCA_944331715.1 uncultured Bacilli bacterium | reverse complement strand
AAATTAGTATACAGATAATGGATGCCTTTGTAACTATGAGAAAATATATCTCTACTAGTTTACTTGAACAAAACTACATAAATAATATGCTATTAGAACATGAATATAAAATTAAATTGTTACAAGACTCATTTCAAAAAATAGAAGAAAAGAAGAAAGTTAATGAGATATATTTTAATGGACAGATTTATGATGCTTATTATAAAATACAAGAGATATTTAATAGTGCAAATAATAATCTTGTAATAATAGATGCATATGCAGATAATACAATACTAGATATTATAAAAAGATTGAAGATAAAAGTAACAATTATAACTAAATCTAATAATCTTCTTACAGAACAAGATATTGCAAAATATAATAAACAGTACAATAATTTACAAGTTTACTATAATAATACCTTTCATGATAGGTATTTTATCTTAGATGATGAGATTATCTATCACTGTGGAGCCAGCATAAATAGAATAGGTTATAAAACATTTTCTATTACCTTAATAGGAGATGAAGATGTAAAAAACACTTTAATAAATAAAATAAAAGAAATAGATAAGTAGAACTAATAAATGAGTGAAGTTGTTACAAAGGAAAATATTAAAATAGAGGATATGATTTATGAAATAAGAGGCAAGCAAGTAATGATGGATAGTGACTTGGCAAGACTTTATAAATGTAAAAATGGAACTAAGACTATTAATTTAGCAGTGAAAAGACATATTAATAGATTTCCGGAAAGATTCATGTTTCAATTAACAAAAGATGAATATGATTATTTGCGGTTTCATTTTGAAACCGCAAAAGAAAATAATATGTCTAGAACTTTACCATATGTCTTTACAGAACAAGGCGTAGCAATGCTAGCAGCAATACTTAGAACACCTGTTGCAGAAGAGATTAGTATACAGATAATGGATGCTTTTGTAGCAATGAGAAAATATATCTCTACTAATTTACTTGAACAAAAATACATAAATAACATGGTACTAGAATATGATTTTCAAATTAAATTATTAAAAGATTCATTTCAAAAAATAGAAGAAAAGAAGAAAGTTAATGAAATATATTTTAACGGACAAATTTATGATGCTTATTCTAAAATACATGAGATATTTAAAAGTGCAAATAAGCACCTTGCGATAATAGATGCATATGCAGATAATACAATACTAGATATTGTAAAAAGATTAGATATAAATGTAACAATTATAACTAAACTTAATAATCTACTTACTAAACAAGATATAAAAAAATATAATAAACAATATAACAACCTAACTATTATATACAATAATACATTTCATGATAGGTACTTTATCATAGATGATGAAATAGTCTATCACTGTGGAGCCAGTATAAATAGAATAGGTTATAAAACATTTTCTATCACCTTAATAGGAGATGAAGATGTAAAAAACACTTTAATAAATAAAATAAAAGAAATAGATAAGGAGAACTAGTAAATAAGTGAGATAGTTTTAAAAGAAGATATTAAAAAATTTGAAGTCCCAATTTGAGACTTCAAGTTGGAATAACTATAAAGAAATTCGTAAACTACCTTATATTTTTACATAGTATGGTTAGTAGCAATACTTAGAACACCTGTTGCAGAGATTAGTATACAGATAATAGATTCTTTTGTAGTAATGAAAAAAATATATATATTAAATAATCTACAAAAACATTAATTAAGTAGTAAAAGATTTATTAATAAAATACTCAATACTTTTATTTTGAAGTCGCAAATTACGACCTCAAGTTATTATGCCTAAAAATATAAAATTAGATTTTAATCTAACAAATTATTGTAAATGGTAATATAAAAGTAGTATATTAATAACTAAAAAAAATAACAGGTACTCGCAAAATTTGCGAATACCACTAAATATGTCACAATAAAAATACGTAACTTATATTGTTAATTATTATAGTTTATATTTAATAACGGCTCTTATTATGAACTTTCTTGCCTAATACTTTGAAAAAATCCTAATCTATAGTATAATACTAGTAGATTTAAAGAAAGAAGGAATATATATGAAAATAATATCTATTAATGCAGGAAGTAGTTCTTTGAAGTTTAGTCTTTTTGATATGGATGATAAAAAAGTAATTGCCAGTGGACTATTTGAACGTATTGGTATAGATGGTAGTAGTTATACTATTAAATATAACGGAGAAAAAATTAAAACAGAAGCAGAACTAGCAACTCATACTGATGCTGTTAAAATTTTACTTGATAAATTAGTTACTCTTAATATTATTAAATCACTAGATGAAATTGATGGAGTAGGACATCGTTTAGTTCATGGTAAAGATAAGTATAAAGAGTCATGCTTAATAACAGATGAAGTAGTTAATGACTTAATCGCCTTTAAAGACTTTGCTCCTCTTCATAATCCTGCTAATGTACTAGGAATACAAGCTTTTAGAGAAGTATTACCAAATGTTCCTATGGTAGGAGTATTTGATACAGCTTTTCATCAAACTATGGATGAGGAAGCATACCTTTACCCAGTACCTTATTTCTGGTATAAAGCTCATGGTGTTAGAAAATATGGTTTTCATGGAACAAGTCATAGATATATCGCTAAAACCATCAGTGAAAAACTTGGTAGAGATAATTTAAGAATAATTAGTTGTCATGTTGGTAATGGTGGTTCTATTACCGCTATTAAAGACGGTAAGTGTGTTGATACTTCAATGGGATTCACTCCTTTAGCAGGTATAATGATGGGAACACGAAGTGGAGATGTTGACCCTTCTATTATTACCTATGTTATGGAACAAGAAGGATTAAATGCTAAAGAAGTAATAGATGATTTAAATAAAAAATCAGGACTACTTGGACTTAGTGAAATAAGTAGTGACATGAGAGATATAGTAAGTGCTATGGATAGTGATGATGAAGAAAAGAAAGCTAAGGCAAGACGTGCCTTCCTTAAATATACAAGAACAGTTACAAACTATATTGCAGAGTATTATGTTTTACTAGGAGGAGTTGATGTTATCTGCTTTACTGCAGGACTTGGTGAAAATAGTGAACCATTTAGAAAGAAAGTTTGTGAGAACTTAGCATGTCTTGGTGTAAAACTAGATAGTGAAGCTAATAAAGTAATGGGAGAATTTAAAAAGATTAGTAGTGATGACTCTACTATTCCTGTTTATGTAGTTCCAACAGATGAAGAGCTTATGATCGCTCTAGATACCCTTAAATTAATTAGTTAGATTGGATGAAGTTATGTTTAAAAAAATATATAAAGAGATAAAAAAATATAATACAATTGTAATTGCAAGACATATAGGAGTAGATCCTGATGCCCTAGCGAGTCAGCTTGCCTTAAAAGAATCTATTAAATTAACATTTCCTAATAAAAATGTTTATGCTGTAGGTAATGGTTCTTCAAAGTTTTCTTATATGGGAAAATTAGATAAGTTAGAAGACTTTGATAACTTTCTTCTAATAGTTTTAGATACCCCAGATAAAAAAAGAATAGATTATAAAGATTATAGTAAAGCAAGTATGACTATTAAAATAGACCATCATCCTTTTATAGAAGATTTTGGTGGAATAGAATACATAGATGATAGTGCTAGCAGTACATCTGAAATCTTGATGGAACTATTACTTAAGACTAAGTTAAAATGTAATGGAGAGATAGCAAAACTTTTATACTATGGACTTGTATCAGACTCAAATAGATTCCTATTTGATAGTTCTACCTCTAAAACTTTTAATCTTGTAAGTACATACCTATCTAAATATCCTCTTAAACTATCAGATATCTATACAAATCTATATTTAAGGCCTTTAAAAGAAGTAAGATTAGAAGGATATATCTCTTTAAATATGAAAGTAACAGAAAATGGTGTTGCCTATATTATCTTAACTAATGACATTATTACTAAGTTTAAAGCCGATAGTGCCTCAGCAGGTAATATGATTAATAACTTTAACTTTATAGATGAAGTCTTAGTTTGGATTATCGTAACCGAAGATGTTAAAAACAATAATGTTCGTGTCAATATTAGAAGTAGAGGACCAGAGATTAATAAAATCGCCGAAAAATATAATGGTGGAGGTCATGCTATGGCAAGTGGTGCAAGACTATCATCCATTGATGAAGCCGAAGCCTTAATCTCTGATATTGATTATGCAACAGAAAACTATATAAAGAAAGAGATGAGTAAACATGAAAATAACTAGTGCCGAACTTAAGATTATGGCTACCCGTCGTAGTCAATATCCTGAAGATATGAAAAGCGAATTCCTTTTAGTAGGACGTAGTAATGTTGGTAAAAGTAGTTTTATCAATACACTTTTAGGAAGAAAAAACCTTGCTAGAACTTCA
>CALVIP010000056.1 GCA_944331715.1 uncultured Bacilli bacterium | reverse complement strand
TATAATGAGAAAAGATTTAAAATATAAAGAAATAGTAAAAAGATTAACACTTGAAAACTTTGATATCTTAAAAGAAGAATATAAACTTAATCATAACGTCATGTTAGGAATATTAGATTATGGTTTACATGATAAAGATATTTTTGAAGACAAAAGAAAAACCCTAAATAAACTTAAATACAAATATCAGTTTTCTTTAGTCTTAAAAGATTCAAAATATGGGATAATAAGTGATACTCATATAGGTAACGAAAAGGATAGTCCATACTATATTAATAAAAGTTTCAATCTTTTAGAACAAAATGGTATAAATAAGGTTTTACATACAGGAGACATATTAGATAGTTATGATGAAAGATGTGATCTTACTCAAGATGAGTTAATAAACTTGCATTATAAACAGATTGTAAGATTTCATGATGTTTGGCCAACTAATAATATTATAACTTATGCCATATTAGGTAACCATGATACTAAGTTTAAAAGATTAGGTATTAATTTATATAAAGAGTTATCATCTGATACTTTTACTATTCTAGGAGCAGGAGGTGCTTATATTAAATGTTCTAATTATAAATTATTACTAGAACATAATGTCCCAACATCAGTCTTAGTACCACCTCACTATAATTATGATTTAATATTAAAAGGACATTCTCATTTCTTTAAGTTTAAAGAAAATAGAAATGCCTTTAGAGTAGCTAGTTGCAGTAATCTACAACCTAATAGTTATTCTTTTGGATTTTATGCACCAGGTTTTGCCACTATCTCTACAACAGATGGACTAGTAATAGATGGCTATAATTTTATTAAAGATGAAACAGTCCATACATTAACACTCAAAATAAAAGACTAGAAATTCTAGTCGTTTTTACATGTAGCACCTAAACTCTCATAGACACTTTTAATATCATCAACACTGATTTTACCATCTTTAATTAATTGTCCATTAGCAGAATCAATTTCAAGTAATTTATCAGTATCAACTTTTTCATAATTAATATCAACAGTAGAAGTTAGTTTATTATCAGTAACATCAACATTATACTCATAGTATTCTACATCTTTGTAAGGACTATATAAAGACTCTATCTGTTCTTTATAAGTATTAAGTATATCAGTACTATCAGTTTCAACTGTCTCAACTGTTTTAATCCTTGAAACATAATCTCCCTCATACTCAACATTATATTTTAAGCTAGTCTTAATTCCATTCTGATTCATTGTTCTTGTACAAGTCATAGATTCCATATTATTACTATTACCACAACCAGTAACTAATAATAAAGAGCATACTCCTAAAACTACTTGCCAAATTTTAAATTTCTTTTTCATATGTTTCCTCCTATTATTAATTTATCACTTTTCTTAAAATTTTACTACAACTTTCGACAAAATAGTGAAATATCTTTTGTTAATATAAAGACGGTGATAAAATGACAAAGAGTTTTTTTATAACAATGTTAGTGGCAATATTAATAGGAGCAGTACTAGGTAATTTTTTATTTGAACAGTACAAACTAGAATCAGAGACTGTTATTAAAGAAGTTAATAGCACTTATTTTTTAATGGAAGGATCATATAGTACAGAAGAACAAGCTAAAAAGGCAGTCTCTAATATAGAACCATATTTAATTGTAAAAGAAGATGCTAATTATATTGTTTATCTTGCCATAACCTCATCTAATGATAATTTAGAGAAGTTAAAGAAAATGTATAAAGAAGAAGATATTCATGCTTCTATTAAAAAGATGAGTATTGAAAACGAAGAATTCCTAGCAACTCTTGAACAAATGGATGTCCTACTTAACAAAGCTAAATCAAATGATGAGATAACTTCTATTAATGAAGTAGTACTAGCTAACTATCAAGAATTTGTTTTAGAGTAAAATTTGTAAATTTGTATAAAATATAAATGAAGGGGGTCAAAAATGAAAATAAAAGAAATACCAAAAAGTGAAAGACCTAGGGAAAAATTAATTAAAAAAGGTGCTAACAGTCTATCTAGTAGTGAACTCTTAGCCATTATTCTTGGAGAAGGTGTAAAAAATGTTAATGCCAATGAACTTGCTTTTGAGTTATTAAAGGAAGTTAGAAGCATGAAAAACTTTGTTAATCTAAATTATCAAGAACTTACTAAAATAAAAGGAATAGGACCTGTAAAAGCCACTAAAATCCTTGCTATGGTAGAACTTGGTAAAAGAATATTCTTAGAAAGTGATGAAGAAAAAGAAAAGCTAACTACTGCTAAAGATATCTATAACTACTGCAAATCATTTTTTTATGGACTAAAACAAGAATGCTTTTACTGTATCTATCTAGATAGTAAGAAAAAAGTACTTAGTAGTAAATTATTATTTAAAGGTACTATGACTAAGAGTAATGTTCATCCAAGAGAAATATTTAAAGAAGCTTATAAAGTTAGTGCCAGTTATATAATATGTATTCATAATCATCCTTCAGGAAGTGTAAATCCTAGTCCTAAAGATATAGAGTTTACTAATTATTTAATAGAACTGGGTAGAATTCATGGAGTTTTGATATATGATCACTTAATAGTTAGTGAAACGAAATATTTCAGTTTTTTAGAAAATAATTTACTAGATTAATTGCAAAAATAAAAAGTTATTAGTATACTAAACTTTGAAAGGAATAGATACTATGTATAGAAAAAGTAAAAAAAGAAGAAAAATTATTATTATCATTATAGTTATAATCGTTGCATTTTTTGTTTTATTTTACTCTCTATCATCAAATAGAAAACTAACAGCAGTAGAGTCATTCTTTAAAGATGCCGCTACTATTGTTATGAAAGGAGTAATGTTACCATTTACTTCCCTAAATGCTCAAAAAGATACTGATTTAACAGAAAGTTATGTAATCCAAAAGAATTTAAATGTTCATTTAGAAGAAGAAATAGAACAACTACGTGATGCTTTAGATTTAAATCAGACTTTAACTGGCTATGATGTAGTTAATGCAACTGTCATATCAAGAAATAGAAGTTATTGGTATCAGACTTTAACGATAGATAAAGGTAGTAAGGATGGCTTAAAGAAGAACATGGTCGCTATTACTAAAGATGGACTTATTGGTAAACTACAAAATGTTACTAATTATTCTAGTGAAATAAAACTAATCACTGCCAATGATGTAAATAATAAAGTATCTGTTTCTATCGCTACGACAACAGGAGAAACTACTGCCATACTTAGTGGTTATGATAAAGAAAATAACTTAGTATTAATCAGTGGAGTAGATAGCAGGGTAGAGATTAACAAAGGTGATGTAGTAACAACTAGTGGACTAGGTGGAATGTTTCCAAGAGGAATATATATAGGAGAAGTAGAGACTATTACTAATGATAAGTATGGATTAAGTAAAACTTTAGGAGTAAAGACAAATCAAAACTTTAATAATATTCACTATGTTACTGTCCTAAAGGAGGAAAAACAATAAAAAGTCCGGTTTTCTTGAAAAAAAGTCCGGTTTTCTTGAAAAAAAGTCCGGTTTTCAATTATAAATTATGTATTATAACTTGTGACAAACTTATAAATGTAATGAGAGAAAATATAAAGAAAGGAAAGTGATTATGTGATATTTCAAATAATAATAGTTGTAATATCTTTCTTTTTAGATGGTATTCTAAGTAATTTTCTTCCCTATATGATGGGAGATTTATCTTTGTTTACTCCATACTTTACTTTAATTAGTCTTGTTATAATTTATCCATTCTTTAAGAAAAAAGATAAAGATTATTATATTCTAGTAGGAATAACAGGATTTCTTTATGATTTATTCTATACAAATCTTTTATTTACCCATGCTATTTTCTTTTTATTAATAGGACTAATAGTAAGTTTTATCTATAAGAAAATGGAACTTAATCTTTTAACTAACTTATTTTTAACTATATTAGTAATAGTAATTTATCAAACTATTTTCTCTCTTAGTCTATTTATCTTTAATGTAGTACCTGTTTCTATAGAAAGTACTCTTTATTTAATATACAATAGTCTAATACTAAACATTATCTATGGAGAAATACTATATTTAATTTGTAAATATATGCCACATAAAAGACATTTAAACTGATGTCTTTTTCTTATACTTAATACATATAATTAAGTGGTGATATAAATGGTAGAATCTAAATTTTATAAGAAGAAAGAACCACAACATAATAACAATTTAAAAAAGCATATAAGAGTCTTTATTACAAAAGTATTACTAACTATAATAGTAACTCTTATTCTTTTAATAGGATTTAAAACGAATCTAGAATTTAAAAGTAATTTTAATAAATACGTTTATAATACATCACTACCATTTACTGACTTTAAAACACTTTATGATAAATATTTCTTAGGTACAAAGGAAGAATCTAATGAGACAAAAGAAGTTTTTAATGAAGACTTAGTTTATACTGATAAAAGTATGTATGAAGATGGTGTTAAATTAACAGTAGAATCTAATTATTTAGTGAAATCTTTAGATAGTGGTATCGTAGTTTTTATAGGAGATAAAGATAAATATGGTAAAACAGTTATTATACAGCAGATGAATGGAGTAGATGTTTTCTATGGTAATGTAACATCAAGTGTAAA
>CALVIP010000055.1 GCA_944331715.1 uncultured Bacilli bacterium | reverse complement strand
GGTTTTGTCTCAACTAACATTTGAATAACAAAACGAGTTCCTAGTTCAGGAAGTCCTAATGTTCCTGTAGGACATAAGATATCTTCTTCTGTTACTCCTAAGGCTTCAGGACTAGAAAGAATTGAGAATATCTTTTTATCATCCATTGGTAGAGTTGTAATATCTATACCTGATAAGTCTTGTAACATTCTTAAAACTGTAGGATCATCGTGACCTAGTATATCTAGTTTTAAAACGTCTTGATCGATGGCATGGTAATCAAAGTGAGTTGTTCGCCAAAGTGATGTATTATCATCGGCAGGATACTGGAATGGTGTAAAATCAAAGACATCCATGTATCCTGGTATTACAACGATACCTCCAGGGTGTTGTCCTGTTGTTCTTTTAACACCTGTACACCCTTTGGCAAGACGTTCAATCTCTGTACTTCTTTTACCAACAATTCCATGTTCTTCAAAGTAACCTCTAACATAACCGTAAGCGGTTTTTTCTGCTACTGTACCTATTGTTCCTGCTCTATATACATTATCAACTCCGAATAGTACTTTAGTATATTCATGAGCTTTCCATTGATATTCTCCAGAGAAGTTAAGATCGATATCGGGAACTTTATCGGCATTGAAACCTAAGAAGGTTGCAAATGGCATATCTTGTCCTTCTTTACCTAGAGGCTGTCCACATTTAGGACAAGTCTTATCTGGCAAGTCATAACCTGATGGATAATCTTTTCCGTAAGGGATTCCTTCATCATTAATAAATTCTGAGTACTTACAGTCTTTATTACGACATAGATAGTGGGCTGGAAGTGGATTTACTTCAGTTATTCCCATCATGGTAGCGACGAATGATGAACCAACAGAACCACGGGAACCAACGATATAACCATCATCATTAGAATGTTTAACTAACTTTTGAGCGATTAGGTAAATAACATCGAAGCCTCCACCTATTACACCACCTAAGTTCTTTTTAAGAGTTTTCTCTAAATCTTCATCTGTTATATCAGGATCAGTTATTTTAAGATTTTCTTTTATTACTGTCTTTACTTCATCAAAGCCTTTTAAAAGAGTACTATGTAAGTTAGCGAATAACTTTTTCTTAAACTCATCTTCACTTAGATTAGGCTCTTCTCTTTTCAACTTAGCTTCTACGGCTTTAAAAACTCCATCTCCATATAACTCTGTACTAATTCTCTCTTCAATATTATAAGGAAGTGGTTCTCCATACATATCACTTGCTTTTGTAAAGACTAAGTCAGTAACTGTTTCTACACTTTTATCAATTTTAGGAGAGAAAGGTATTCCTCCTGTTTCAATAATAACTTCTATAATCTCTGTCATATCAGCGATTTTATTAGGATTATCTATAACGATTAACTTTCTTGTCGCATCATCTAAGAATGAGAAGTCTTCTAACATCTCTGTTGTTGTTCTAAAGTGATTAGATGGAATATTTTTAATACCTCCTCTTGCTAGAGGATGTCTTCCTCCTCCTGGTACTTTTTGATTAACAATGATTTCTCTATATATTTTATCTTCTCTTGTTAGGTGATGAACATCTCCTGTTGCAACAATTAATTTGCCAGCTTCTATTGTTGTATTAATGATTTTATTAATATTACTAATTACTTCACCTTCATTGGCAAAGTCACCTGTTTCAATAAGGTGCGAATAACATTCAGGTGGTTGTACTTCAACATAGTCATAGAATCTAATGATATTAGATAGTTCTTCTTCACTCTTACTAGAAGCCTGTTTAAATACTTCACTTTCATAACATCCACTACCAATTAAAAGACCTTCTCTATATTCATTAATAACACTTCTTGGTATTCTTGGAGTCTTATATAGATATGTTGTATTGGCAAAAGAGACTATTTTAAATAGATTCTTTAGGCCTTTCTTATTTAAAGCGATGATATTGATATGATTAGTATTACCATATTTATACATCTCTTTAGAATCTACTATATTTGAAAGTTGTTCCATTGTCTCTATATTTCTACTATCTAGTTTCTCTAACATTTTATATAGGACTAATGCAGTACCTTCAGCATCATAATCTCCTCTATGATGGCTTTCTTCATCCCAAGGGACATTATATCTTTTAACTAAGGCAGATAGACCATGACGGGCATAGTTATTATCTAGGGTTCTTGATAGTTCTAGGGTATCGATAACAGGATTCTTAAACTCACCTAGATTATATTTTTTATAAGCCATCTCTAAGAAAGAAACATCAAACTTAGCATTATGAGCAACCATAGGTAAGTCACCAAACCACTCTATAAACCTTTTAACAGCATTTTCTTCATTATCTTTATCTTCTAGCATTAAATCTGTTATATTTGTTATCTCTGTTATTTTAGCAGGTAAAGGTCTTCCTGGATTAATTAGTTCATCATAACGTTCTAATATTTCTCCACCTTTCATCTTAACTGCACCAATTTCAATAATAGAGTCTGCACCTCCGGCATTAAATCCTGTAGTTTCAAAGTCAAAAACAACATAAGTCTGGTCTAATAGGTTACCATCATTAGGTCTAATAACGATATCTACATTATCATCTACCATAACAAGTTCTGTTCCATATAGGGCTTTAAACTTATCTTTTTCTTCTTTACCTTTATTATAATCTCTTACTAAGTTATAAACATGAGGAAAAGCTTGAACACCATTATGGTCTGTAATTGCAATTGCTTTATGTCCCCACTTCATCGCTTGCTTTACTAGTTTTACTTCATCTGCTACTCCATCCATCTGACTCATCATCGTATGGGCATGTAGTTCTACTCTTTTTTCTGTCTCTTCATCAATAATTTCTTCTTCCTCATGCTCTACTGGCATAATATCTCTAGCATTAAGTACTAACTCATCTTTAGAAAAATTATCTATTTTTGTATATCCTCTAATCTTAAGCCATGTACCTGCTTTTAAAGCTTTACAAAGTCTAGCATACTCTTCATCTTCATTACAAAATACTTTACAAGCGATACTATCTGTTTCATCTGTTATTTTTAAAGTAATAATCTTAAAATTAGTCTTACTAGACTCAAAATAATCAGTACCAAAGATATATCCTTCTACTGTTACATCATTATCTTCTCCTAATAATAAACTCATCTTAATAGGATCACTATCTATAGTCTTACCTAGAATACATCCTTCATCAGTACTTTTTCTTCTTCTAGGAGTTCCACTATTATTATAACGTTTAGGCTCTTCTTTAATAACATCTTTCTTAATAGGTTCAGGAATAGTAACATTAGATAATTCATTACTTATCTCTTCTTCTATTAAATTATCTTCTCTTAAAATAACAGGTATATAGTCATGAAAGCCTATATTATGATAGAAATTATTTATATCATTACTTATTTCTTTTAGTCTATCTTCTTCTTTTTTATTATAGGCGATAAGTCTTAGAGTATCATCTTCATAAATTAGAGAATCTTTATAAACATCTGTTAATTTTATCTTATCTTTTTCTTTTAAGATATCTAAAAAATAAGGATAATAATCTATAAGGATATTATTATCAGGATTTCTAACTGTAAAATTATAGGTTAAATCATCTGAAAATAAAGACTTATTCTCTACTAGATTAGATAATATGTCTTTAGGTAAATATTTATCAATAGTTATTTTAACTAAAAAGCTTTTATTATTTTTATTAATTACTATTTTATCTAAGCAAGCACTTTTAAAGAAGTCAAAGTACTCACTATTTAAGTTAATCTTTTTCAAAAATAAATTTAGTTTACTATCCATACCGCACCACTATCCTATATTATTTCTAATTCTTTAATCTTTAATATATGTTTTTGATTCTTAATACAAAAGTTAATAAAAGTCTTTAAATCAACAGTTGCTAACTGTCTTTCAAAAGTATATTTATCTAGTTCAAAGATAATCTTATCTTCCATCATTCTATTTAATATCTCTTCTTTAGAATATCCTAAATACATAAGAAAGTAAGGATATAGTTGTCTTTTAAGATATTTTAGAGAACCATCTCCTCTTATATAAACACTTTTATTTAATGTTCTTGATGTTAATTCATTATCAATAGCAAGTTCAATAATAGCATCTACTATATCTTTATATTCGCTCTTGTAGTTGGCTAGTTCTTTTCTTACAATGTGTTCAATGATATTAATAATGGCAAGAGTATAATTATCACTATCAACTCTATTACCCCAGGTAATAGTATTTACTCTTCTACTCTTAGGTATTTTCATTCCTATAACATCTAGCTTTTTATCAACAATTAAAACATGATATAGTTTAATATCAAATCTAAGTATTTCTTTTAAGTTTTTATTTAAGTCTTTTTTTATTTTATCCCAAGTATGTAATAATTCTAGACGATATTTTTCAGTATCTTCTCTTATTTCTTTATATATATCACTAGCTTTTACCATATCAAAGATAGTATCATCATCTGGTATATAGTTTTTAGGATCTTTTAAAATATGTTCTTCTTCTTTAAATAAATCGTTATAACTGTGACGATAGTTTTTCCACAACTTCTGTTTAAACATTTGGATATTAGAAGAAATAGAGGCACTAAATAAAAGATTCCATATTAAAACGTAATCATTTAAGACAAAGTTTAAATTCATTTTCTATTCCCCCTTATC
>CALVIP010000054.1 GCA_944331715.1 uncultured Bacilli bacterium | reverse complement strand
CCATGAGGAGGGCAACCATATTTAAGAGCATCTACAAAGAAACCAAACTTATTTTGAATATCTTCTTCAGTTAATTCTAAAGCCTTAAACATTGTTTCTTGTACTTTTTCATCATGAATACGAATAGATCCTCCACCAGCTTCATAACCATTAATTACAATATCATAAGCTTTAGAATAACAATGAGCTTTATCAGTTAACAACTTATCAACATCTTCATCCTTAGGCATTGTAAATGGATGGTGACAAGCCATAAAACGATTCTCCTCTTCACTCCATTCAAAAGACGGAAAATCAACTATCCATAATAATTTATAATCATCTTTCTTAATTAAATCTAAATCACGTGCCAATTTACATCTCAATGCTCCTAATGAAGTTTTAACTACATTATATACTCCACTAACAATTAATACTAAATCATTATTTTCAACATTCAATATCTCTCTAACATCATTAACTTCTTTCTCGCTCATTACCTTAAATATTGACCCACTTACTTCATCTTGATACTTCAAATAAGCTAAACCAGTCGCTTTATAAGTCTTAACATAATCTGTTAATTTATCTAAATCTTTTCTCGAATATTTAGAAGCTGCATCTTTAACTACAATAGCATTAATAACTCCATTACTTTCTAAAACATTTTTAAATACTGTAAACTCTGTATCTTTAAAACATTCACTAATATCTTGTATTTCCATTCCAAATCTTAAATCAGGTTTATCAGAACCATATCTTGCCATTGCTTCATCATATTTCATTCTATCAAGAGGTAACTTAATATCTATTCCCTTAACATCTTTAAATATACTAGCTATTAAATTCTCTCCTAAAGTCATAACAGCATCTTCATCAACAAAAGACATTTCTACATCTATTTGTGTAAATTCAGGTTGTCTATCAGCTCTTAAATCCTCATCTCTAAAACATTTAGCTATTTGAAAATATCTTTCAAAACCTGATACCATCAATAATTGTTTAAATATTTGAGGTGATTGAGGTAAAGCATAAAACTTTCCTTTATTAACTCTACTAGGAACCAAATAATCACGTGCTCCTTCAGGTGTAGATTTACATAAAATAGGAGTTTCAACTTCCAAAAAATCTAAATTATTTAAAAATTTCCTTGTAGCAAAAGTAATAGCATTTCTCACAACAAATTTATTTTTTAAATTTTCTCTTCTTAAATCAAGATATCTATATTTTAATCTTGTATCTTCTAAAGCTGTAGTATCATCAGTAATCATAAATGGTAATTCTTTAGAAGTGTTAATAAGTTCTAACTTGTTAACATCTACTTCTATCTCACCAGTTTCAAGTTTAGAATTTTTACTTTCTCTTTCAACTATTTTACCTTCTACTTTAATAACATATTCATTTTTTAAACTAAGAGCTACATCATAATACTTATTTTCAGGTCTTACTACAACTTGCATAATACCTACTCTATTACGTAAATCAATGAAAACTAAACCACCTAAATTACGTACTTTAGCAACCCAACCATATAACGTAACTTCTTCTCCAACATTTTTAATATTATAATGTTTATACTTTTCTAACATAATATCAACCTTTCTATAATAAAAAAACAGTTATCATCCACAAGGGACGAATAACTGTTAAATCCGCGGTACCACCCAAATTATTATGTCTTAACATAATCTCTTTACTTATAACGGTCTTAACCGGATTAGATATGTATTCTCTAATCAACTCCTGAGTGTCTTCTTAAATACTTCATTATTAGTTTACACCATCCACTAACTCTCTTAAAATTAAGTATAAAATACTCTTCTCAATCAACATTTATAACGTTATTTTAATGCCAAATGTTCATCTTGTCAAATTATTTTTCATTATAATAATCATCGTCATTTAATTCGTGATTTTCCTCAAAATCCCATGGATTATATAAACCCTTTCTAACTAGTTCCTTTTCTTTTTCTGTTAATCCATAAGCTTCTAATTCTTCTTCAGTATATTCTACCTTATCTTTTCTCTTCTTATTATTTTCACCTATAATTTTAAATAAATCTAGTACTCCCATATATCTCACCTATTTATTTTCTTTAACTATTGGTCTTTTTACCACGTGTCTTTCAAATCTTGTTTCTTTTTCAATAGTTTGTACTAACTCAATTGATTTCTTTTGTAAATCTTCAAGAGTTCCATCATTAATAATATCATAATCATACTCAATATCATCTACTAAAGACTCTGTAATATGAGCTTTTTGATCTTTAGTTAAACGTGATGTAAATCCAGGTCTTGTAACATGAACTGTAACTGTTTCAGGATAAGCTAACTTTATTGCTGCAAATTCCTCTGGTAATCTTCCATCACTTATTGTAATAATATCAAAATATCTCGAATAAATATCTATATCTTGTATAATTCTCTTAATAAAAAAATATTCATCTATTTGTTTTCTAATTAACTCTGTTCCTAAATCTTGTAATAACTGTCTAGGTTTAGTCTCATTATCTCCATCCCACTTAGCTATCTCTTTAGCATACATCTTTATATAATAACCTATCTGAATATTAACAACGTCTAATCCTCTACTTCTATAATATTCATCTATATATTCTGCAGTAGAATCTTTCCCAGTATTAGCTTTACCACCTAATAAAATTATCTTCATTCTTACCATCTCCTTTTAAAGTGAAAAAGCCAATATAGAATATTTTCTACATTGGCTTTTCAAATAACTATTAAAATAATACCATTTATTAAATAATTATACAATATCATCTTCACCTAATTTAATTAATAATTTACTCATTGCTAAAGCAATTATTTCACAACTACTCTTTAAGAATTCCTCATATGTTACAACATTATCATTATTAGGTACATCTGAAATACTTCTAATTATTAAAAAAGGAATATGACTTAAATAACAAACTTGTGCTATACTAGCACCTTCCATTTCAACACATAAAGCTTTAAATTTAGTATTTATCTTTTGACTCATTTTTAGCTCTGTACAAAATATATCTCCCGAAGCAATAATACCTCTCTTATAATTTACACTATCTATATTTTTAAAGACACTATCTGCTAATGTAAGTAAATATATATCTGGTTCAATATATACTCCTACTTTAGGTATATATCCTTTTTCATGATTAAAAGCAGTTATATCAAAATCATGTTGTACTAATTTTTCCCCTAATACAATATCTCCAACTCTTAAAGATTCATCTACTCCTCCAGCTACCCCAATATTAAATATATAATCTACTTTAATATTATCTATTAATATTTGTGTTGTACGAGCAGCATTAACTTTACCAACACCACTTTCTACTAAAATACATTCTACATTATTTATTATTCCTTCATAAAAAGTTAATTCAAATATCTTATATTCTTTCTCTATCTTCAAATATTTCTTTAATTCATTAAGTTCTTCTTCCATAGCAAAAATAATACCAACACGTTTCATTTATATCACCAAACAAAGTATAACAAAAGAACTAATTTAAGACAAATAAAAAGATTAGCAAAGTTAATCTAACATTAATACCATTTAAGATGACATAGAGAGTTAAAATAAAGCTTTAAGCCTAAATGCTCACTTGTGTTCGAACGGTTAGCCGTTCTTTTTTTTACCCAATATTATCTCATCTTTTATAAAATTATTATACCATTCAATTACCATAATTTACCAATAATTATTAATTATATTAATATAAAAATACACTATTAAATAGTGTATTATTTAACTACTTGTTCTTCTTGAACAATATTTATATTTTTATTATCTTTTTGATCTTTATTATCTTCAACAATTATATCTTCTTTCTTTTGATAATCTTTATTATATAACTCTATTTCTCCTTTTTGATAAGCTATTAAAATATGCTTCCATATACTAGAATTAACATATCTAGCTTTTCTAGGATCTACTAAATATCTTACAGTATACTCAACATAATCTCCTATAACTTTACAATATATAATAGGTTTATACTGACTATAATATATTCTATAATCAGTAGATATATTTTTTATATCTTGTTTTACATAATCAGGAACTTTCTCTATTACATCATTCTTATTAACTATTCTATATAATACTTTACGTACTTTCTCTATATTATATTCTAATGGTACATTAACAGTTATCTCATTCCATATATATTTAAAAGCTTTATCATAATTACGTAAAGGATGACTAAAAATAGTAGAATTAGGTACATGAGTAATAACTCCAGTACTCTGTCCCATAAAATCTTTATTATCTACTTCAAGTAATTCAAAATTAAGAGTATTTATATTAACAACATCACCTTTATAATTATTAATCTCTATTCTATCTTCTACTTGAAAAGGTTTAACAATCTTTATATAAACTCCAGCAAAAAAATTTAATATAATATCTCTTAATGCAATAGTAAATCCAGCTGATATAAAGCTTATTATTGTAATAAATCCAGATAAATATTTACCCCAAATAAGTATAAATATCCCTAGTTTTAAAAAAGTTACAAATAACTTCAATTTCTGTGTATAAATATATTCTTTTTTACTATCTTTAATTTTTTTAAATATTCTAATTAATATTCTTTTAATAATTTCAAATATTATAAAAAAGATTAATGTTTTTAATATTAATTCCCAATATATACTATCTATACTAGTTATATCACTTAAATAATTTAACATTTTACTACTCCCCCTTTTTAAGTAATGAATTATCATTATATATGATATGTAAAACTATTTCAATATAGACACCCAATATTCATATAAGTTTACATAAA
>CALVIP010000053.1 GCA_944331715.1 uncultured Bacilli bacterium | reverse complement strand
TCTATTGTTCTCATACTTATCTACCACCTTTATTCTTTAGATAAGTATAACATAACCATTATTTTACCCACAAAAAAATTTTTACACCCATTTGGAGAAAGATGTTTGACTTAGTAGTTATTTTTTGGTATAGTTTATTTAGATTTTTCTTAGAAGTCTAAAAGTAGAGATATAACTACTATAAGAGACTTAGTGGTTGGTGTAAACTAAGATAGTTATATTTTGAAATTACATAGATGGAGAAAAAACGTGACTTAAGCGTTAATTAGGTAGAGTGCATAGTTTCTATGAAATAAGGTGGTACCACGGGTTTGTCTCGTCCTTAATTTATGGGAACTTTTTATTTTGGAGGTATGATATGAATACGGAGTATGAAGTTAGAATTTTAGAAATTGATAAAGATTCTTTCATTAAAATGTTGGAGAAACTAGGGGCCGAAAAGGTAGGAGATTTTTTTCAGAAACGTTATGTTTATGATTTTAATCCTGTTGTTAAAGGAAAGTGGATTAGACTTAGGACTAATGGTAATGAAAGCACTCTTACTATTAAAAATATTGTTAGTCCTTTGATAGATGGTACTAAGGAAATAGAAATAATTGTATCAGACTTTGATAAGTGTAATTATATTTTAAATGAGTTAGGATATAAAGCTAGAAGTTATCAAGAAAATAAACGTATTAGATATAATCTTGATGGAGTAGAGATAGATATTGATACTTGGCCTTTGATACCTACTTATGTAGAAATAGAAGGCAAAAGTGAAGAAGAAGTAATGACAGTAGTTAAGAAATTAGGCTATAATGAAGATGAGATAACTACTTTAGATGTTGATAGTATCTATAAAAAGTATGGTTATGATTTAAAAATGATAGACGAATTAAAGTTTTAGGAAAGTGGTAGTATGAGTTTAAGTGAATTATATAGTGAAAAGCTTAATGAGTATAAGAAAACTAGAGAGTTACAAGTTGCACCTAGTCAGGTCTTAAGTATGCTGTTATTAGATAAAAAAGATGATTTTTTTCCATCTAATGCCGATATTGAACATTTTTATCATGATTATAGTGGAGAGATTAATAAAGATGTTTATAAATTGGGAGATGATTTTTCTTTAAAGGTACCAGATGATGAAGATGAATTTTGGTATATTTATGGGGATGCTATGGAAGTATTATTTTCTGGTGTTACAGAGATGTCTCTAGTTAGGGGAGAAGATGTATATCAATATTATTATGGAGAAAATGTAAATAATAAAAATAAAGTAAAAAAATTGGAGGGTTAAAAAATGACATTAATAGAGTTTTATAATAAAGAATTAGAAACTTATCATGATACAGGAGAAAGAAATCATCCTAGTAATTTACTTGCTCTTCTTCTTTTAGATAAGAAAGATGAGTTTGAACCTTTAAAAGTTAATGAAGGAGAATTTTATAATGCTTATAAGGAAGAAATTGATAGAGAAATAGAAAAAGTTACTAAAGATTTTAATTTCTCTAAAGAGGACTTTATCAATTATATTGAAGAAAGTTTAGGCTCTTATGAAGAAGAAGATTATGAAGAAGATAAGTTATGGCAAGTATTTAGTGAAGGATTTGGAGCTTTACATTGGGGGGTAATGTATAGAACTGATTGTAGTGGGGAAGAAATTTATTTTGATTATTTTGGTGATGCTAGAATTAAAGATAATAATCATGTTAAGAAATTAGGAGGGATAAAATGACATTATTTGAAGAATTAAAATGGAGAGGACTAATTAAAGATATATCTAGTCCTGAACTTGTTGATAAACTAAATAAAGGAGGTCTTACCTTTTATATTGGGACTGATCCAACTGCAGATAGTTTACATATTGGACATTTTTCATCGTTCTTAATTGCAAGACGTTTGAAAGAAGCAGGACATCATCCAATACTTTTAGTAGGAGGTGCGACTGGTCTTATTGGTGACCCTCGTCCTACTAGTGAAAGACCTATGATAAGTAAAGAAGAATTAAATCATAATTTTCTTTGCTTAAAAGAACAAGCGGAAAAGATATTTGCAAGAGGAGATAATGACTTTAGAGTAGTTAATAACTTTGATTGGATTAAAGATATTAATGTAATAGATTTCTTAAGAGATTATGGTAAGTACTTCAATATCAACTATATGCTTGATAAAGACATTGTAAGAAGAAGACTTGATTCTGGTATTACTTATGCAGAGTTTTCTTATATGATATTACAAGCTTTAGACTATTTACATCTTAATAGTGAGTTTGACTGTACATTACAAGTCGCTGGACAAGATCAATGGGGTAATATTACTGCAGGTATTGACTTGATTCGTAAAAAGACTGGTAAAGAAGTATATGCTTTTACAATGCCTCTTTTAACTAAAGCGGATGGTACTAAGTTTGGTAAGAGTGAAGGAGGAGCGATTTGGTTAGATAGAGAAAAGACTACTCCTTATGAGATGTATCAATTCTTAATAAATGCAGAAGATACTAAAGTAATAGATTATTTGAAATTCTTAACCTTCTTAAGTAAAGAAGAAATAGAGAAAATAGAAAAAGAACAGATGGAAGCACCTGAAAGACGTATTGCTCATAAAGCATTAGCAAGAGAAGTTATTACTTTTATACATGGGGAAGATGCTTATAATGAGGCTTTAAATATTAGTGAAGCATTATTTAGTGGTAATATTAAGAACCTTACTAGTAAAGAGATAGAAATGGCTTTTAAAGGGTTAGATAAACTTATTATAGATAAAGATATGAATATAGTAGATTTTCTTGTAGAATATAATATATGTAGTAGTAAAAGAGAGTCTCGTGAGTTTGTTAATAATAATAGTATTAGTATTAATGGAGAGAAGATTAATGACTTAGAGTTTACTATAGATAAATCTATTGCTATAGATAATAAATATGTAGTAGTAAGACGTGGTAAGAAGAAATACTTTATTGCATGTTTTGGAGGAAAAGATGAAGAAGAATAAAAAGGAATTAAAAGTAGAACAAAAAAAACTAGTTAAATGGTTAAGAGTAATTATAGTTTTATGTATTGCTATTATAGTTATAGAAGCCTGCTATATTGGTCTTTCTTATTATAATAGAACAAAGTCTATTGTTTATACTGATACTTTAAATAGTTTTAAAGAAATAGATGATGGTTATTTAGTTGTTGGTAATAGTGACTTTAAAAATAGTGAGTTTAATTCTTATCAGAAAGATTATAATAAAGCTAAGTTTTCTAAATATAATAGTGATTTTGAAGTAGAGTTTGAAAGTGCTTATACTAAGGGTTATTCATCATATTTTAGTGATGTTATAGAGTATAAAGATGGTTATATTGCAGTAGGTGGTGCGCAATATGATGAACAGCAAGTTAGTGATAATGCTACTGATGGATTAATTGTTTTATATGATAAAAATGGTAAGCAAGTTGATACTAAGAGTGTACAAATAGCAGGTGATACAACTTTTAATAAAGTATTACTTGTAGATGATGGATTTATTGTAGTTGGTCAAAGTATCTTACAAAATATGGTTATTGGTAATGATCCAGATGGTGGTGCTTTAATAATTAAGTATGACTTTGATCTTAATGAAGTATGGAGAGCTAATTATGGAGGAAGTAAGTCTGCTATATTTAATGATGCTGTTATAGATGGAGATTACCTTTATTTGGTCGGTAAAGATGCTACTAGGTATGGTATGATTGCTAAATATACATTAGATGGAGAACAAGTATTTGTTAAGAGTTATGAATATACTGATACAGTCGGTTTTAGTTCTGTTGTAAAAGTAGGAGATGAATTCTTTGTAGCAGGGTCTAAAACTATTAATATTGATGCTAAAGATGAAGATAAAGTTACAGAAGGGTTAGTTCTTAAATATAATAGTGATGGAGAAGTGTTAGATGAAGTTACTTTTAGTAGAAATAATGCTCTTAGATTTAATAAAATAGTTAATGATGGAGACGATTTAATAGTAGTTGGTCATACTTATAAAAAAGATGAAGAAAAGTCTACAGGTACATATAATTATTTAGATTATCGTGGTATTATTGTTAAATTTAATACTGATTTAGAGAAGCTTGGTAATAATAAAGAGAATGGTTCTGGAGTTGATTATTTTAGTGATGTAATAGTTACTGATGATGGTTATTTAGTAGGGGGAGCATCTTCTTCAAAAGAACTTGGTAGTAATAATAAAGATTATCATACTTATTTCTTACAATATAATAAAAACTTAGAAAGACAATGGTATAAGTAATGATTTATGTAGTTAAGAGCTTTAGAGAAGACAAAGATACTAGTGGTAATCTAAATCCTCCTTTATCAGAAGAAGGAGTAGAGTTTGGTAAGAAGTTAAAATTAAGAAATAATGCTATTAAGTTTGATAAGTGTTATACATCATTTAAGTTAAAAGATTTTGGAAGTGCTCTTATTCTTGTAGGTGATAAATTAATAGTAGAGAGAACTCATAGTTTAGATAGTAAAAATAAAGAAGAGATAATCAATTTTATTGAATCTCTTCCCCAAGATGAATCAATTTTAATAGTTGCTAGTGATGAAGTTATTTCTATTATTAGAGCTAATTTTGATTGCATGGAGTTAAAGTAAATGTTATATTATATACATAAATATATTTAATGAGAGGTGTTCGGTAATGAAATATAAGAGTATTAGTTTAAATGGAACAGATAATTATCAGTATAGTTTAGTTAAATATGAAGATAAATATAAACATATTTTGGATTCTATGGAAGGAATTGATACTAATTTAATTGATTCTGTTAT
>CALVIP010000052.1 GCA_944331715.1 uncultured Bacilli bacterium | reverse complement strand
TGATAAAATGATAAGAGTAAAGAGTGGTGTTTTAAATGTACTTGAAAGAAATTGTAACTAATGGTTTTAAATCTTTCGCTGATAAAATGGAAATAAAACTAGATGATGAAGTTACTTGTATTGTTGGACCTAATGGAAGTGGTAAGAGTAATATTGTCGATGCTATACGTTGGGTATTAGGAGAACAATCAGTTAAAAACTTACGTGGTGATGGGGGCATGAGTGATGTAATATTTGCAGGTAGTGAGTCTCGTAAATCTAAAAATGTTGCTAGTGTAGAACTTATCTTTGATAATAGTGATCACTATCTAAAAATAGACTACAGTGAAGTTAGTATTAAAAGAAGAGTCTATAGAAGTGGTGAGAATGAATACTTTATTAATAATAATAAAGCAAGACTTAAAGATATAGTTAATCTTTTTTTAGATAGTGGTGTTGGTAAAGAATCATTTAATATTATCTCTCAAGGAGAAGTATCTAAAATAATTAGTGAAAGTACTGATGATAGAAGAGTTGTCTTTGAAGAAGCAGCAGGTATTTTGAAATATAAAAAACGTAAAGAAGAAGCCTTAAGAAAACTAGATAAAACAAATGATGCACTTGATAGAGTAGAAGATATTATTAAAGAGTTAGAAGTACAAGTAGAGCCTTTAAAAGAACAAAGTGAGAAAGCAAGAGAATATAAAACTCTTAAAGAAGAATTAGAAAACCTTGAAATAGCTTTAATCGCTTATGATATTTATAATCTATCTACTAATGAAGAGATATTAAAGAAAGAAAAAGATGCTCTAGATAAAGAGATAGTAGATTTAGAGAGTACTGTTAATAAAGATAGTGGTGTCTCTTTAAAGAAAAAGACAGATTTATTCAACTTAGAGAAAGACTTGGAATTTACACAAAAAGAGTTACTTAATAAAACAGAAGAGATAGGTAAATTAAACGTACAACTTAATATCTTAAAAGAACAAAGAAAGAATAAAGATACTACTAAAGTAGAAGAAGAGTTAAGAACCTTAATAGATGAGAAAGGTAAGATTAGTAAAGATATTAGTGTTTTAGAAGATGAGATAAATATTATAAATCAAGATATTACTAATATGAATGATGATATTAACTCTAGTAAGAATAATCTTAAAGGTCTTAGATTAACTCTAAAGAATTATGAACAGATGGAAAGTAAGCAAGATAGAGATATCTTAACTAATAAACATAAAGTAGAGTTGTTAAGGTTAGAAGCAGAAAGAGGTAATAATTTACCTAATGCTATTAAGAAGATTCTAGAAGAAGATAAATTACAAGGAATCTATGATATTATAGGTAATGTTATTACGACTAAAGATGAGTATGTAAGATGTTTAGATGTTGCAATTAGTAGTAGTAAAAACTTTGTTATAGTTAAAGATGAAGATAGTGCTAAAGAGGCAATTAGATATTTAAAGAATAATAATCTAGGAAGAGCGACTTTCTTTCCTATTAATGTTATTAAAAGAAGATATATAGATGAAAATACTAAACACATATTAGAAGGAATAGATGGTTATATAGGTGTCCTAGCAGACTTAGTTACTACAGATAAAGAATATAAAAATATTGTCTATAATCAATTAGGGCTTGTATTAGTTGCAGAAGACATGGATATTGCTTTAAGAATAAGTAGAAAGATAGATAGACGTTATAAAGTAATTACTCTAGCAGGTGATGTTATTAATGTAGGAGGATCAATGACAGGAGGTGCTAACTATAAAGGAAGAAGCTCTGTTATGATTAATCAAGAGATTACTAACTATATTAATATAATTACTAGTCTAGAAGAATCTAATAAGAAAATTGCTATAGATATTAACGATACTAAAGAAGATATAAGAAAATTAGAAGATAAGATATATCTAAAAGAAAAGGACTTAAAACTATTAATAGATGATGTTACTAATAAAAATCATGCTTTAATAAGTAATAAAGATACTCTTAGTAGTATTAGTGATAATATTGATAATCTATCAAGTAATGAGAATACTTTAGATACTAAAGAAGAAGAGTTAGTGACAAGATTCTATGATTTAGAAAGTTTTAAAGAAAAATTAGAACTTAAACTAACTACTCTTAAGAAAGATATAAAACTATTAAAAGAGAAAATCGAAGAAGATGAAGAGAAGAGTAAATATAAGAATAATTTAATTAGAAAGACTGAAGAGAAAAGAAATAGTTTAGATCTTAAACTTAAAGAAATAGATGTAAAGTTAGATAACTTACTTAATACTTTAAGTAGTGAGTATTCTATTACTTATGAAAAAGCTAGAAAAGATTATGAACTTGATATAGAAGAAAAAGCTGCTAGAAGCAAAGTAAGTAACTATAAAGCTAGAATTAAAAGTCTTGGTATGGTTAATTTAGCAGCGATAGATGAATATGAAAGAGTTAATACTAGATATATGTTTTTATTACATCAAAAAGAAGATTTAAGTAAAGCGATTGCAACACTACTTGAGATAATGAATGAGATGGATGAAGTTATGAAAGAAGAGTTCCTAAAGACTTTTGAACTTATAAGAAAAGAGTTTAAAGAAGTCTTTAGAGCATTGTTTCATGGAGGAGAAGCAGATTTAAAATTAACTAGTGATGATATCTTAACAACAGGAATAGAAATAGTTGCATGTCCTCCAGGTAAGAAATTAACTACTATTAGTTTATTATCAGGAGGAGAAAAGACTTTAACTGCTATTAGTCTATTATTTGCAATAATTAATGTTAGAACAGTTCCTTTCTGTGTCTTTGATGAAGTAGAAGCAGCCTTAGATGAAGCGAATGTTATGGAATTTGGTAAGTATCTAGCTAATTATAAGAATAAGACACAATTTTTAATAATTACACATAAGAAAAAGACAATGGAGTATGCAGATACATTATATGGTATTACAATGCAAGAGTCTGGTGTATCTAAACTTGTTAGTGTAAAGTTAACTAATAATGAAGAATTGATATAGTATACATTAATTTATTCGTTTTGAAACTTGTAAAGAAGCAAATTCACTTGCTTCTTTACTCATTTTCTATTATTCTATTTTCAGGTGAAGTTTTATGTCTAAAAGAATAGATGCAGTATATATACATATTCCTTTTTGTAATTATATTTGTGCTTACTGTGATTTCTGTAAGGTGTTTTATAATAGAGAGTATGTTAATAAATATTTAGAAGCTTTAGATAAAGAGATAAAAGCTAATTATAAAGGAGAAATTATTACTTCTCTATATATAGGGGGAGGTACTCCTAGTAGTTTAAGTTTAGACGAATTAGAGAGATTATTTAATATATTAAAAATATTTACTCTAAGTAAAGATTGTGAAATTACTATGGAAGCTAATACTGATAGTTTAACATTAGATAAGATTAAATTATTAAAGAAATATGGTGTTAATAGAGTTAGTCTTGGAATAGAGACTATTAATAAGAAATTACAAGAAGTTATTGAAAGAAGAACTAGTAAAGAAAGTATTATTAATTGTATAAATAATTTAAAAAAAGAGGGTATTACTAATATAAATGTAGATTTGATATATGCAATTAAAGGAGAAACTTTAGATGATTTAAAGAAAGATATAGATTTTCTAATATCTTTAGATGTTCCTCATATATCTACATATTCTTTAATTATAGAAGATAATACTAAATTAAAAATAAATGGTGTTAAGAATATAGATAAATCAATAGACAGAGAAATGTATGATATGATATCTTCTATATTAAAGAATAATAATTATATTCATTATGAAATATCTAATTTCTCTAAAAAAGGATACTCTTCAAAACATAATTTGAAATATTGGTATAATCTAGAATATTATGGCTTTGGAGTAGGAGCTAGTTCCTATATAGATAATATAAGATATACTAATACTAGAAGTATTACTAATTATATTAATGGTAAGACTATTTTAGATAAAGAGATAGTTACTATTAAAGATAAAATGTTTTATGAAGTTATGTTAAATCTAAGAACTAATAAAGGAATAGATAAAGAGATATTTAAAGATAAATATAAAACTAATATAGATGATATATTTGAATATAAAGATTTAGTTAAAGATAAAGTGTTATTTGAAGATAGAAAATATCTAAGAGTAAAAGAAGAATATTTTTATGTTTTAGATGAAATAATATGTAAAATAATGGTTAAATAACATTAATCATTATTTTTTTAATAAATAAGATAAGTATTATTATTATCAAGTTGGTTATATTAAGTAGTAAGGAGAGAAACTAAGATGAAGAAAAAGGAAAATATTATAATAATAAAAACAGTATAATTATCATGAGAAAACATTTGATCAAAGACTATATGAATTCTTTTATCATCGTGTTTAGGCTTATAGTTAGAAATGACATATCTAATAACATCATCATAGAATTTATAAGGGTCAAATAATTTATTTTTAAATAATCTTTTAATTCTTCTAATAACAGATTCATGTTGAACTAAAGAGAACTCATCTTTAAGAGTTTTGGCAATGTCACTTGCAACAGAAGATTCAGATAAAATCATACCTAAAGATATAAAAGGAATAATTTTAAGTTGTGTTTTTCTGATATTAGGATTACTTTTTAATAAAAAATCTTTCATTTCACTTGCGATTTCTTCTTGTGTATTATATACTTTATTCATAAACAACCTCTATTCTTTATTTTGTTTTCTATAATAAGAATATCAAAAAAGGTTGTTTATTTCAATTTTAATAGACAAAATGACTTAGATAATCTCTAGGCCATTTTTATATCATTTCAAAAACTGTCCGGTTATAAGA
>CALVIP010000051.1 GCA_944331715.1 uncultured Bacilli bacterium | reverse complement strand
CGTTCAAAAAGAAAATCAAGCAAATGCTAACAATAGTGAAGATACATCAGATAAAAAAGACGATGTAAAAGATGCAGACTTTGAAGAGAAGTAGAAAAATTAAAAGTTCTAGGTAACTAGAACTTTTATCTGATAAAGATAATAGAAAGGGCTAAATATGAAAGAATATAAGAATAGAGATGAAGTAGAAGAAGAGTACAAATGGGATTTAAGTGAGTTTTTTGAAAGTAATGAAGCATTTTTTAAAGCAAGTGAAAAAGTAGATAGTAAAATAGATATCTTTAATGATTATAGAGGTTGTACTAAAGATGGTAATAAACTTTATGAATATTTAATTAAGTTAAGAAAAGTAGAAACTATTGTTGAGAAGATGGATGCTTATGCTTGGTTAAAGAATGATGAAGAGTTAGGCAAAAAAGAAAATCTTGAGATGCTTTCTAAAAGTAAAGATGCTGTTGCAAAAATTAATAATGTCAATAGTTTCTTTGAACCAGAACTTTTAAAGTTATCTAAAGATGAATTTGAAAACTTATTTAGGGAAAATAGTAAGTTAGAAGAGTATAGAGCACTTCTATTAGATATTTATAGAAATAAAGAACATACTTTAAATGAAAGTGAAGAGAAAATAGTTAATTCCTTAGTGATGGCTACTAATAACTTTTCTGATATGTCATCTACTTTACTTAATATGGAACATGATTATGGTAAAGTAACCCTTGCAGATGGTAAGAAAGTAACTCTATCTACAACTAATTCTAGATTCTTAAAGTCAAATGATAATAGAGAAACTAGAAAAGAAGCAGATACAAAACTATTAAAGAAAGGTTTAGAGTATGGGAGTACTTCTGCAGAACTATTAAATAGTTATGTTAAGTTAGAAGATACTCTTGCAAATATATATCACTTTAATGATAGTTTTGAAGCACGTCTTTTTGAAGATAATCTTAATAAAAATATCTTTGATGTTTTATCTAAAACAACAAGAAGTGGTGTTGATACATTACAAAGATACTTTAAATTAAGAAAGAAAATACTTAATCTTGATGCTTTATATAATTATGATTTAGGCGCTAAACTAAGTCACTCTAAAAAAGAATATAGTATTAAGGAAGGTATTAAAACAGTAAGAGAAGCGCTAAAACCATTAGGAGAAGAATATCTTAATAAATATGATAAACTTATTAAAAATCGTAATATTGATTTCTGTGGTTATCCTGGTAAATGTAGTGGTGGTTATAACTTAAGTATTCCTTCGTGTGACTCCCGTATTCTTATGAGTTATCATTATGATTTAGAGTCTTTATCTACTATCGCTCATGAAGCAGGACATCATATCAATTATCAGTTCATTAGAGAGAATAACCCCCTACAATATTGTCATAATGCAATAATAATGGGAGAAGTTGCATCTTTAACTAATGAATTCTTACTATCAAATTATATCTTTAATAATGCTAAAGATAAGGAAGAAAAAGTTCTTGCCCTTGAAAACTCTCTAAATGTAATCGCTAGTAATTTATTTGGTGCAGTTAGAGAAGGAGATATGGAAAGATTAATGCATGATAAAGTTCATGAGGGCGGAGCCTTAACAAAAGAGTTTATGAATGAAATATGTGAAGAATCACTAAATTATTATTATGGTGATACTGTTAAGTTAACTTCTTCTGCTAAAGGAAGTTGGATATTTAGAAGTCATTATTATAGTAATTTTTATCTTTATAATTATGCTATTTGTGTAAGTGTTGCATCATACTTTGCCTCAAAAATTACTGATGGTGATAAAGAGACTTTAGACAAATATTTAGAATTCTTAAAGTTTGGCTCTGATATTTATCCTCTTGATGCTTTTAAAAAGTTAGGAATATCTTTAGAAGATGAAAATGTATATAAAAATGCTATTTTATATTTTGATAAATTAATTTCTATGTTAGAAAGTCTATATTAGAAGGAAGGTGTAGTATATGGCAACTAAAAGAGACTATTATGAAGTGTTAGGTGTATCTAAAAGTGCTACTAAAGATGAGATTAAAAGTGCTTTTAGAAAGCTTGCTAAAAAATATCATCCTGATATAAGTAAAGAAGAAAATGCTGAAGAGAAGTTTAAAGAAGTTCAAGAAGCATATTCAGTTCTTTCTGATGATAATAAACGTCGTCAGTATGATCAATTTGGTCATGCTGGTGTAGGAGGAAATGCTGGCTCTGGCTTTGGTGGTTTTAATGGTGCAGGCTTTGGTTTTGATGCAAGTGACTTAGGTGATATCTTTGATGACTTATTTGGCGGTGGCTTTGGCTTTGGAGGTTCTAGTAGAAGTCGTGGAGGTAGTAGAGCAAGACGTGGTAGTGACGTGTTAATGCAAGTAGAACTTACCTTTGAAGAAGCTATCTATGGCTGTGAGAAAGATTTTGACTTAGATGTTGTAACAGAATGTGATAAATGTGACGGTAAAGGTGGTTTTGGAGAAGAGACTTGTTCTAGATGTCATGGTAGTGGTACTATTACTAGTGAACAAAGAACAATACTTGGTTCATTTATGACTAAAACAACCTGTCCTGAGTGTAATGGTAAAGGTAAAACATATAAAGAGACATGTAGTAAATGTCGTGGTAAAGGACAAGTTAAATCTCATAAGACTATCACTGTAAATGTTCCTAGTGGAATAGATAATGGTGAAAGACTAAGAGTACCTGGTAGAGGCCATGCTGGAGAAAATGGTGGTGCCTCAGGTGACTTATATCTAGAATTTCATATTAAAGAACATAAATACTATGAACGAGATGCTCTTGATATTTATCTAGAAGTACCTATTAATATGGCTGAAGCAGTACTAGGTTGTAAAAAAGAAATACCTACAATCTATGGTAATGTTAAATTAACTATACCAGGAGGTACTGATAGTGGAGATAAACAAAGACTTAAAGGTAAAGGTATTAAAGACTCTACTAGTAGAAGAGTAGGAGATATGTATGTAATCTTTAAAGTAGTTACTCCTAAGAAGCTAGCAAGAGACCAGAAAAAATTATTCGAGTCTCTTGCTAAAACTCCTTTAGATGATAGTGAAATAGATAAATTTAATAAATTTACTAAGAAGAATGATTAATTATTTATAGGTATAAAGAAAAGTTACGAAAATTCGTAACTTTTTTATTACATTTTTCCTTGCTATATAGAAATCAATATGATACTATATTTATAGGGAAAACTTAACAATTGGGTACTTGCCTACTCTAAATAAGGAGGGGCTTGATATTATGAGAAAAATAGACTTTTTAGTTACTGCTTTAATCATAATTATCTTCTTATTAATCGCCTTGCTTTTCGTAAAGTAACACCATATAAGAAAAGTACTCAATCGCAAGATTAAGTACTTAAACCTAAAAAACAATAGGGGCAAGACTCAACTCTGGCAAGTTAAGTTTTTCCCTCTTTTTTATTGTATGAAAATTTTTCTTACATATACATCTTATCATATAAGTATCTTATATGCAAGTATCAAAAAAGTAATTAATTCTGTTGCTTTACCATTAATTAAAATTATGGTAAAATAAGCGTACTTAGGGGGAATCTTTATGAGTATTTGGAAAGAAGAAAGCTTTGAAGATAAAATATATGATGAAGTGGAGAGTTTTTTTAATATACATGAGCTTAAAGAAGAGGATGAGACTCTTGCTTTAGATATTATAGATATCCTAAGAGATAAAAATATCTTAGTAGTAGAAAAAGATGATAATAATTATGGCTATCTAATTCCTTTACTATATGCTAGTAAAGGTAAAGAGAATTTTAAAGGTTTTCTCATTTCAACTGCTACCATTTCACTACAAAATAAATTAAAAGAAGAAATAGATAAACTATCTAAATTAATAGATGTAGATATTCCTGTTACCATTGCTAAAGGACATGTTAATTATGTATGTATGAAAAGATTAGAGAAATATCTTAGAAGTCACCAAGAAAATAAGACTTTAAATGAGATAAGTAGAAAAATAGAAGAGGAAATGATTGATAAAGAAGATTATCCTAATATTTCTAATGAGATTTGGACTAATATTAATATAAATGGAGAAAGTTGTAAGAAGTGTCTATATAAAGATGAATGTAAATACTATTTAAATAGAAAAAGTTGGCCTAGTGCTAAATATGTACTATGTACACATGAATTATTAGTAGCATCTTTAAAAAGAAAAGATAATCCAATGTTTAAAGATCCATCCATTCTAATAGTAGATGAAGCATCTATTCTAAAAGAGAAAGTTAGTAACTCTTATGAAGGTTATATAACTAAAAATATGTTAAAGTCTATAATTAATGAAATAAGTTATATTATTGGAGATAAAGAGCTAGGAGAAGAAATTGTTAATATAATTGAAACCTTTTATGATAAACTTGGTACTCTTATTAAAAGTAAATATATGAGTGGGGATAATAATTATAAAATATATAGTAAAGAAGTGATTAATACTTTAAAAGAAGATATTTTATTACTGTTTAATAGTTTAAGTAATTTTAGAAAAGAGTTAGGGTTTTATCAAAAGAGTGATGATTTAACATATTTAAAAAAGCTATTAAAAAAATATACTAATATTTTATATGATATGATTGGTAAGGGAAGTAAACATATATATTATTTCCATTTTCAGCCTAATAGTAAAAATTCTATATCTATAAAGTATGGTAGGAAAGATATTTGCTCTTTAACTGCATCTTTATTTGCTAATAATAAATATGGCAAAGTATTTACTGATTCTAATATAGTAGATAATGATGATTATAAAGCGTTTATAGAAAGTCTAGGATTAGATAAAATAGATGATATGGAAATAGTTAAAGAGTATTCTTTAGATAAATCTAAAGTAAAAAAATAGAATAAAATATTTGACAAGTGAATAAAATAATAGTATATTAATAACATCAAAACATTGATGAAAAGAAGTAACTATTTCTAATCTTTTATAGAGAGCTTG
>CALVIP010000050.1 GCA_944331715.1 uncultured Bacilli bacterium | reverse complement strand
AAAAATTGGTTAATCTTGTTTTCCCTAAATATCTCTTCTATAATAAGTTTAATATTAATAGTATACTATTTATACTATTTATTTCCTAATAGAGATTTAGGTTGGGATTTTCTTCTTTTTTCGTGGTTTGTTGTACCATTTGTTTTTATTCTTATGTTTATTATTAGTTTAATTTTTAAAATGGTAGAAGTTATTAAAAATAAAAGGCAGAATAATACTAGGAAAAAATTATATTCAAATATTATAAGAAATGCAATAATATTACCTTTAATCCTTGTACTTTTTTCTACATTCCTTATTTGTATAATTGATTATTCAAAATATAACTTACAAAAAAGAGAAAAAATAAATACATATAATAATGTAAAAAGAGAAGAAATTTCTAAAATGGCTAATTTCTTAAATAGTAAATATAATTTAAATTTACAAGAAAGTGATTGTATTTATTATCGCGAACAAGACTATACTAGACATTCAGATATTTTTGGTCATGGAAAAACTTATAATATTCCTTATCTCGCTGTATTTAAAAATAATAGCGAAAACATTACTGTTTCTGATAGAAAAGGATTTATTTCTGACAATAAACAATTGAAAGAATTAAATAAATTTATAATAGATTACTATCAAGAAAAAACAGGAATAAAATTTAATTACGTTGAATTTTATAAGCCATATGTTGGTAGTTGGTGCGGAGATGATAATATTATTAATTCAGTTTTACAAACAAAATTTAATGAACTAATTACTGATAATAATATTGAAGAATTTGTAAATTATATTTTACATGAACAAGATTTATCAATTACTTTTTATATTGATAGCAATGATAATAATGGGGAAACATTAATAAGTGATATAATAAATAAATTAGATTACTTAAAAGATTATTCTAATATTGATGAGTTAAAAGTTTATGGTTATGATGGAGATTTAATTATTAAAAACGAGAAAATTGATTTTTCTAATGAGTATAAAGATTATGATACAAGCGAAGACTATAATGATGGATATAAATTTGGATGTTATTATGTTGATGATAATTCAATTAATTTCACTTTCTCTTTAACTATGGATTTAGATAGAGGTTATTCTTCTGGTGATGGAGAATTAATTAATGGGTGGAAATATAATATTTTGAATTAGTAATTTTTAATTGTTATAAAAGTCAATATATGAATGCTGTTGCATTAAAGAAAGCTATCAGAAAATTGTAGATAGTTTTTCTTTTGGTGTGATATAATTGTTAATAGGAAGAAAGGGATATTAATGGATCAAGAGAAAATTGGTAAGTTTATAAAGAAACTTAGAAAAGATAATAATTTAACGCAAGATGAACTTGCTAAGAAGTTAGGGGTTACTTATCAAGCTGTTAGTAAATGGGAGAATGGTAAAAGTATTCCCGATATTGCTATCCTTAAAACTATTAGTGAGTTATTTAATGTTAATATAGATGAACTATTAGAGGGGAATGTTAAGAACAAGAAAAAAATAAATAAGAAAATATTTATTCCAATAACAGTTTTAGGTATTTGTGTGGTTGGTATTTTCGTGTTTTTTGTCGTACATAAAGAAACTTATGAGTTTAAAGTATTAGAGACTGATTCTAATGATTTTGATGTCAGTGGTGTTCTAGCTTTTTCTCCCGATAAGTCATCTATTTATATATCTAGTATTGACTATAATAATAGTGATGATGATACTGAATATAAAAGTTTAAGTTGTAATCTTTATGATGTTAATGGTGATGCTAAGACTAAGATTAGTAGTTGTGAAAGCGATAATAGTGATGTAGATACTCTTTCTGGTTTGCTTAATAGTATAGATTTTACAGTTGATGATTATGCTAGTAGTTGTAAAATATTTAAAAATAACCAGTTAGTATTAGAGATAAATGCTACTGGTCTTGATGATAAGACTATTACTTATGAAGTTCCTTTAAGTTTTAATGATGATTGTTTTGACTCAACTAATAGTTGAGTTTTTTCAACTAGTGTTTTATTTACTTACTATAGTTTTATAATGTAAAATTAAGGTGAGTGGAGGAGATAGTATGAAGAAAAAGAAAATTGTTATTATAATTATAGTTATTATTTTAATACTTGTTACTTTATGTTTACTTGTTTTTAATAATATGAGTACTAATAGTAAAGAAGTAAAAGTTGTTAGTGGTCTAATTGAAAAGGAGAGTAAATTAGAGGATGACTTTCCTACAAAATTAAAAGATATTGATAATGCTGATGTAATAGTTAATCCTTATGATATTTCACCATTAACTGCATTAATTATCTTTAAGACTGATGAAGCTGTTAGTCCTAAAGTTACTATTGAAGGTGATGATGAACTTAGTACTTATGAATATACTTTTGATGAAGGAACTGAACATTATTTATCTATATATGGACTTTATCCTGATAGAGATAATACTGTAGTTGTAGAATATGGTGATGTAAGGAAAGAATTTACAATTACTACTGAAGCATTACCAGATGATTTTATTTTACCTACTTCTGTTGATGCAAATAAAGATGAATTAAGTAATGATTTATATTTCTTTACACCATCTAGTAATGGTTATACTTGTGCATATGATGTAAATGGCGATGTAAGATGGTATTTAACTATTAATTCTATTTGGGAGGTTAATAGACTTGATAATGGACATTTGATGTTAAGTACAGAAAGATTAGTTAATAGTCCTTATTATATGACTGGTTTATATGAGATGGATATGTTAGGAAAAATATATAAAGAATATAGTTTACCTGGTGGTTATCATCACGATTATTATGAGATGCCTAATGGTAATTTATTAGTCGCTAGTGATGATTTTACTAGTGGAGATGGTACTGTAGAAGATTATATTGTAGAACTTGATAGAGAAACTGGGGAAGTTGTTAAGACTTTTGATTTAAAAGATGTTTTAAATATGGAAGATGGTAAGAGTGAAAACTGGATAGAGTATGATTGGTTCCATAATAATTCTGTTTGGTATGATGAAGAGACTAATTCTATAACTTTATCTGGTAGACATCAAGATGCTGTTATTAATATAGATTATGATAGTGGTGATTTAAACTGGATAATAGGAGACTCTACTAACTGGAGCGAAGAATATCAGAAGTATTTCTTTACACCTGTTGGAGATGATTTTGAGTGGCAATGGAGTCAACACGCTGCGATGATTACTCCTGAAGGTTATGTATTTATCTTTGATAATGGTAATAATAAATCTAAAAATGAAGATGAATATGTTCCTGCAGAAGACAGTTATTCTCGTGGTGTTATGTATAAGATAGATACAGAAGAAATGACTATTGAGCAAGTATTTGAATATGGTAAAGAACGTGGTAGTGAGTTTTATTCTCCATATATATCTGATGTTGATTATTTAGATAGTGAGCATTATATAATTCATTCTGGTGGTATAGTTTATGTAGATGGAAAGAACTCTAATCAACCGGCTGGAATTAGTGGGGCTGACCGTTTAGTTAGTGATACTGTTGAATATAAAGATGGGGAGATTATCTTTGAAATAGTTTTACCTTCAAATAATTATCGAGTAGAAAAGATGAGCTTATATCCTGAAAATGAAAACTTTACTTTAGATAAGGCGGAGTCTGTTGGTAGTTTAGGAGAGACTGAAGTTACTAGTAGTGAGTTAGGTTTTATCTTAAATAGCAAAGATTTTAAAGATATAGAAGAAGAACATAATATAAGTATTACTAAAGAAGTTGATAGATTAGTATTTATTGGTAAGTTTAAAAGAGGTACTGATGTTAATGTTATTCTTTATAAGAATGGGACTAAAAATATTTATAATGTTTCTATAAGTAAGAAACCTTATACTGCTTTATGCGTTGATATATTTACAGAAGAAGAAACTAAAGAAGGTATTAGTGTTACTAAATATATAAATGAAGATGGTCTTAGTGGAAAATACTCTATTTATGTAGAAGTAGATGGAACTATTTATAATACTAATAGATATGTAGAGTTTTAAAGTGCACTTTTAGACAGTGCATTTTTCTTTTGCTTTTATAATAAATTATTGTTATACTATGTGCATGAAGTGATAAATTGAGGTGTATTATGGTTAGAAATTTAAATATAAGAGAAGAACAAACTAATAAAGGTGAATCAATATTTGATAGATTTAGTAAGTTATCGACTGCTTGTCATAATTATCCTGCTTTATATTTACAAGGCTTGAAGCCTGCAGTTAAAGATAATTTTGATGTCGGTGAGTTTGTAGAAAAGCATCCTGAAGATGGATTCGTGGAAGATTTTTGTTTAGATGATGAGAGAAAAGAACAAGTAAAATCATATAGATTAGAAAAGATGAGTAAATAATGATAACTTTAGAAAAACCAGTAATAAATTATAAAAAAGGATATACTTTTGAAAATATTAAAGAAAGGAATAGACAAGCAGCTAAGTAGATTCATAAAGATTTACAAGAAATAAAAAATAATAGTATTGTTCCTAGTTATGAAGCTGTTAAATTTATACCTAGTTCTAAAGTGTTAAGTAAAAAATTGTAAGATAGATTGCATAAATGTAATAATTATGATATGATGTATATGTAAGAGAAATTTTCATACAATATAAAAAGAGGAACAATTCAATTTGTCGAGTGAATGTCGCCTCCAAAGATTGGTTTTGACACTCAAACATTATTTGTTGAGTGTCGTTTTTATATTTTAATGGCTATTACCAATATGGCAAGGCTTAAAATAATAAAAGCAAGAGACTTTAAAAGTCTTAATATAAAAGTTTTGATTTTCACTTTTATCAAGCCTCCTTTCATAAGTTGGAAGGAGACGACACTCATATTGAAATGTTCCTTATAGATATAGTATCAAATTAATTTCTGTATAGCAAGATAAAAAGTAATAAATTAGTTACGAATTTTCGTAATATTAGATGTGTTAAGGTAGTGATATTTATGATTCTTTTTGTAAGTGGTAGATGTGATATAGTAGCATTTTATACTCCTTGGTTTATG
>CALVIP010000049.1 GCA_944331715.1 uncultured Bacilli bacterium | reverse complement strand
GAATTAAATGATCCACCACCATAATAATACATAGTTAAAAACCTCCTTTTTCTAATATAAGATATGAAAAAATATGTCAAATTGTTAATGAATTTGACTAGGTTACTTTAAACATGATAAAATTTGTGGTATTCTTAAAGAAAAAGACTAAAGATAAGGAGGGTTAGAATAATGACTAAATTTAAGGACATAATAAAAAATATAGATAAACCTCTATTTATTCTAACCTTAATTCTTTTCGTATTAGGACTTATAATGATATTTTCTGCTAGTAATGTTACATCTTATATGAATGGCGGAAGCCCTTATGCTTATTTCTTAAGACAAGGGATGTTCTTGTTAGTAAGTTTTATTTTTTGTATATTTATGGTTAAATTTAATACTAAATTTTATGGTATAATGTCAATTATTCTTTTAATAGCTTTTGTAACAGTACTTATTTTATTGCTTATTTATGGTAAAGCGACAAACTATGCTGTTAGTTGGATTCCTATTGGTCCTTTTACCTTACAACCTAGTGAATTTATTAAAATAATTATGATAGTTTTTATGGCAAGATTTTATGAAGTACATGAGAAACGTTTAGATAATTTCTTTATAGCGATTATACCTTTAATAATAGGAGTAGTAATAACTTTCTTAATTATGTTACAACCAGATTTAGGAACTGCTATTATCTTTGCTTCCCTTACTGGTCTAATATTCTTTTCATCACCTGTTTCAAAATCAATTAAATTTAAAGTACTTATTCTTTTCTTTGGTATGTGTTTAGTAGTATGTGCAGTCCTTATTATGACTGGTGGAAGTATTTTACAAGCAAGACAGTTAGAAAGATTTAATTTTACAAGGCCTTGTGATAGACTTCTTGATACAGGTAACCAAGTATGTAATGGTTATATTGCTATTAATAATGGAGGACTTACAGGAATTGGTCTTGGAAATAGTACTCAGAAATATTTATATTTACCATATCCATATACTGACTTTATCTTTGCAGTTGTAGTTGAAGAGTTAGGTCTTATTGTAGGAATTGCTATCATTCTAGCATATCTTTATTTACTTTATAGAATATTAAAAATAGGAAGAGAAAGTTATACTAATAGAGGTGCTTTACTTTGTTATGGAGTAGCGGTTTATATCTTCCTACATGTTATTGTTAATTTAATGGGATTGTTTGGTCTTATGCCAATGACAGGAGTTCCACTACCTTTCTTAAGTTATGGAGGAAGTTTTACTTTGTGTTTAATGGTTTCCTTAGCAATAGTGCAACGTGTTAATATAGAAAATAGACTAAGAGATAAAAAAAGTTAAAAAAGTATGAATTTTTAAAATTCAGCGGATTTTAGTCTTCAAAATTGAAAATTCCCTAGAGCAATTTAATAAATTGAAGCTCTTTTTTTCTTGAATTTTAAAAATTGCCTTTTTGCAATTATTTTTCCTTTCTGATAGTATCATAACTGGAAAGGAGGTAATAGAAATGACTTTTACTTATCGTCATAAAAAACAAATTATTTTAGTGTGTTTAGGACTTGTTTTGCTATTAGTCATAGGCTCTTTCTTTATTTATAAAAATTATACTGCGGAAAATAAAGAAGAGAAAAATATTGTTTTAAATACAAAGAAAGATATTAAAAAGGATGAAGAGGAGGAAGAAGAGGTTTACTATCAAGTAGATATTAAAGGAGAAGTTATTAATCCTGGAATATATACTGTTAAAGAAGGAAGTAGAGTTATTGATGTCATTAGACTAGCAGGTGATTTAACGGAAGTTGCAGATACTTCAGTTTTGAACCTTTCTAAGAAAGTTAAAGATGAGATGGTTATTATTGTCTATAGTTATGATGAAGTAGTAAATTTCACAGCAACTAAAGAAAAGGAAGAAATAGAACAAGAAGCTTGCTTAAGTCAAAATGGTATTCAAAACGATGCTTGCATTAAAGATAGTACTGATGATACTAGTTCTAGTAGTGTAGTTATTAGTGGTAAAGTTTCACTTAATACTGCAACACTTGATGAGTTAATGACACTTCCTGGTATTGGTGAATCAAAAGCCCAAGCTATAATAGAGTATCGGGAAGAAGTAGGAGCATTTCAAAATATTGAAGAGTTAAAAGAAGTTAGTGGTATAGGAGATGCTATCTTTGATCAGATTAAGGAAAATATTACTATCTAAATCTATTTATATTACGTTATTTATTATTAGTTTAACTTATCTTGTTATTTATATAAATATAGATTTTACTTCTTCATTTGAAGGGAGTGAAACTAAAATAGATGGAGAAGTTTTATCTATAAAATATCAAGGTAATAAAATGACACTGACACTTAAAACTAAAGAAAAACTTATCGCCACTTATTACTTCGATACCGAAGAAGAATTAAATAAAACAAAAAAAGAACTTTCATTAGGTGATACTCTAACTTTAAAAGGAGAGTTGAACGAACCCATTTCCAGTCAAAATTTTTATGGTTTTTCCTATCCTACCTACCTTGAATACCAAAAGATTTTTTATATAATGAAAGTATCTGATTTTACTATTAAAACCAAGAATAGTAATATTTTAAATAGTATCAGAAATACTGTTAGAAGTAGTATTAGTAATGATAAAGTAGGAAGTTATATAAAAGTCTTCTTCTTAGGAGATGATACTTCCTTTGATACTACTTTAGAAGAAGATTTTAGAAGTCTTGGAATCTCTCATCTTTTCGCTCTATCAGGAACACAAATAAGTTTTCTTATTTCAATCATTTCCTTTCGTAAGAAAAATTTTAATTTAAAAAATTTAATCTTTGTGTTCTCTATCGTACTCAGTTATTATTTAATAATAGAAGATTGTGCAGCGATTGATAGAGCCTTGATTTTTAGTTTAGTATTTTCTATTAATAACACTTTTGACTTCAATATTAGACCTCTTTTCTTAATTCTATTATCTTTAAGTATTCTTTTCTTAATAAATCCCTATTACATATTCGATGTAGGTTTTCAGTACTCTACAGTTATAAGTTGTACTTTAATACTATACATGAATAATAAGAAGAGTAAAGGAAAGATAATAGACTTATTAGAGGTATCATGGGTAAGCTTCTTAGTTAGTTTACCCATTTCTTTATATCATTTTTCTTATATTAATCCTCTTAGTATAATTTATAATCTTTTCTATGTTCCTTTTATTAATGTAATTATATTTCCATTATCAATGATTTGTTTCTTTATTCCCTATTTATCTTTTATCTTAGAGTTTTTTATAAATATCTTTGAAGAAAGTGTATTATTTTTATCTCACATTAATATAGGTTATATAACTCTAGCAAGGTTCAATTTAGTTTATTATTTATTATACTTTGTACTTATATTTAGTCATTTATTCTTAAAGGTAAAAAAGAAACTATTTTTGTTATTAATATTACTAATGGTAGTAGTCCATTACTCTTATCCTAAAGTATTTCCTAAAGATGCTTTATATATGATTGATGTAGGACAAGGAGATTCTTTTTTACTAACATCTAATAATAAAACTATGTTAATAGATACGGGAGGAGTTATGTCCTATTATCAGGAAGAGTGGATGCAGTATGAAAAGAATAGTCAGGGTAAATATTTAGTTACATTCCTAAAGTCATTAGGTATAACAAAATTAGACTACTTAGTTCTAACTCATGGAGATTATGATCATGCTGGAGAAGCATTAACTATAATGGATGAGATAGATGTAGAAACAGTTTTCTTTAATGGAAATGATTTAAATGATTTAGAAAAAGAGATATGGAATAATTCGCTTAGTCATTATAAATTAAGAGAAGGAGATAGTTTTAATTTAGGTAATTTTAATTTTCTAGTTATTTCAAATACTTATTCTGATGAGAATGATAGTAGTTTAGTTTTATATAGTACTATTGATGATAAGAAGTTATTATTTATGGGAGATGCTAGTATTAAAAGTGAAGAATATATATTAGATAACTATAAACTTGATGATATTACTATATTAAAAGTAGGTCACCATGGTTCTAGAACTAGTAGTAGTGAAGAGTTTATAGAAAGTGTTAATCCTACATATTCCTTAATATCTGCAGGAGTTGATAATAAATTTAATCATCCCCATGAAGAAGTGATTGAAAGATTAGAGGAGAATGGTTCTATTATCTTTAATACACAAGAAACTGGTATGGTTATGTTTAACTTTACTAATGATAGAATTAAAACTTATAAATGATAGAAATATCTAAAATGAGTCTTATATTCAGTTAGTGTTTATTTCTAAGACAAAATATGATAGAATATATATCGAAGGGGCGATGTCTATGGAAGAACATATTATAGATATGAATGAGAAAAATACTCTAGCTATGAAACTTCTTCATTACTTTATTACTGAAAAAGGATACACTCCTATAATATTACAAGGTGCTGAAGATGAGATTTGGCTTGAAAATTTGGATGAAGATTATAAAGTAGTTAGATTAGTAATGAGATATATTCATAATGATGAACAATATAAATTTGATGCTTTTAAGACTAATAGAATCTTAAGAAAAATAAAGAAGAAAACTTTATCATTTAAATTAAATACACTTAGTATTTTCTTAGATTTAGGTGGTGCGGTTAATTTAGATGAATTTAAAACTGATAATATAACAGCGATTGAAGTTCATGAGGATGCTGATGTTAAGAAAAATAAATTGTTAAAGTCTATTTTCCCTGATTTATCTCGTAAATTAAAATTTAGTGAAGAGGGAATTGAACTATTTATTAAAGTTACTAATGATATTAATAAACATAATAAAAAAGATCAAGAGAGAGTTGCAGATGTTTTTGCACCCAAAAAGCCTATTATTACTTATGCATTAATAATGATTAACTTGTTAGTATACTTTATTCCTTTACTTTTAGGTAATTCTGATACTGTAATAACTTATCTTGGAAGTTATGGTCCATTTGTTAAAATGGGAGAGTATTATAGATTAATAAGCTCCGCTTTTGTACATGCTAATCTTGCCCATTTACTTTTCAATATGTATGCTTTATGGATTATAGGTATGCAGTTAGAAAGTTTCATAGGTAAATGGAGATTCTTAGTAGTTTACTTATTTAGTGCAGTTTGTGGTTCACTATTATCAGTAGTAGTAACACCTGATGCTTTAAGTGTAGGAGCAAGTGGAGCGATATTTGGTTTACTTGGAGC
>CALVIP010000048.1 GCA_944331715.1 uncultured Bacilli bacterium | reverse complement strand
TGCAAAGTGTAAAGTTCATTTTTACTACTTTACACTTTAAAAATAATGAAAAATTTAAAAAAAACGGAAACTCAAATATGAAAAATATTTATTTTTCATTTTTCTTGTGTTATAATATGGTTACAGATAAATAGTAATTTATATTGGAGGTATATGTATATGTTTAAAAAGTTATTTGATAAAGTTAAAGGTAGTAAGAAATTAACTGTCTTTTCTATAGTGATGATAATAGCAAGTATTTTTAGCATAATATTTGGATATTATGTTGTTTCAAATATTGTCAGTTTAATAATATGGATATCGGTATTGATATGTTGTATAAAAGGTTGGTAGATTACAAATTAGAAAGTGAGTTTAATATGGAATTGAATAACGAAAGTAAAACATTATTTATACCACTATATGGAAAAGCCTTAATGAGCAAAAATAATTTATTTATTAAAGATCCAAAAGCAGAAGAAATAATAAGTAAAGTAAGTTTTAATTTTAATGAATTAAAACAGTCTAAATGGTTATCAATGTATATGGCTGTTAGAGCAAAAATAATTGATGAAATTTGTAGCAGATATATTATTCAAAATCCTAATACAACTGTTATTCATTTAGGATGTGGTTTAGATTCAAGATGCTTGCGAGTGAATAAAGATAGTATTAAATGGTATGATATAGATTTTGAAAGTGTAATAGATTTAAGAAAACAATTCTATGGAGAGAATGAAAGATATAAAATGATAGGAAAATCTGTAACTGATCTAAGTTGGCTTAATGAGATAGATACTAATAATCAAAGTATTTTAATTGTTGCAGAGGGATTAACAATGTATTTGTCAGAACAAGAATTGCAACAGTTGTTAATGGGAATAAATACTAGATTTTGTAATGCAACTATTGTTTTTGATGCTTATTCAAAACAAGCAGTAAAAAGCTCTAAATTAAAAAATCCAGTTAATCAAATGAATGCAACTATAAAATGGGGAATGAACAATCCTAGTGATTTTACAAAATTGAATGAAAATTTAGAATTTGTTAGAGAATATTTGATTAGAAATAAAGAAAATAATTTAAAAGGAATAACGAAATTTATATTTGAAAATTTATATTGTGGTAAAATATCAGAATCACTATATAAAATATACGAGTTTAGATTAAAACAGAAAGAAGAAAAAGAGAGATAAATTACAATTTTATAGTAATAAAAATCTCCGAAAGATTATACTTTCAGAGATTTTTTCATTTATTTTATAATGGCATCATTTGCAGTAAATCCTTCAAGAGAATTTTCTTTTACTTGAATACAAATGTAAGAAATTGCATTGTTTTTGTTAGCAAAAAATTGTCTTTCTGCTACTGGAGATATTCTTACCCAATCACCAGTAACTAAATTAACTTCTTCGTTGTCAATAATAGCTTTGCCAGAACCACTTATAACATAATAAATTTCTTCATTTTGTTTATGAGAATGAATAAAAGGTACACTTTCTCCTGCTCCAATAGTGTTGATGCTAATTTCAGCACCTGTTAAACCTAATTTTTCGTGTAATTCAACTCTAGGTGCACTTTCTGAACTTACTTTCATAAAATTTGACATTTTAAATTCCTCCTTAAATATTAGTATAATGAATTTATATCAAAGTACATACAATAAAACAAGTACGCACTTTAAAGTAACTACTTGTCAAATTAATAATATGTGATACAATATCAATAAATTAGTAAGGAGTATCAAAATGAGAAATATAAATGAATTACCAGAATGTCCTGTTGCAACTACAATATCTTTAGTAGGAAATAAGTGGAAATTGTTGATAATAAGAAATTTAACAAAAAGAACATGGAGATTTAATGAGTTGCAAAAGTCATTGAATGGAATATCACAAAAAGTATTAACAGATAGTTTAAGGCAATTAGAAAGTGATGGTATTATTTTTAGAAAGGATTATCATACGAATCCACCAAAAGTTGAATATGGAATGACTGATTTAGGATTAGAATTAAGTAAAATGTTAGATATAATGGCTTCATTTGGTGAATTTTACAAATCAAAATTATAATAAATTTAAGGAGAAAGAAAATTGCAATGTATTAAAGATACAATAAAAAATATAAATATAGTAATTGGATGTAATATAGGATGTTCTTATTGTTATGCAAGAATGAATAATAATAGATTTCATACTATTGATGATTTTAATAAACCTGTATTTTTTGAAAATAAATTGAAAATGCTTGATAATAAAAGGCATACAGCGTATTTACTAACTGGACAAAGTGATTTATCAGGTTGGAATGAAGAATGGAAAGATAAAGTTTTTTCTAAAATGAAAGAAAATGAAAACACACAATATATTTTTTTAACTAAAAGACCTGAAAATATTAACTTAAAAGAAACTCCTGATAATGGTTGGTTTGGTGTAACAGTTACTTCTTCAAAAGAAAAGACAAGAATTGATTATTTAAGAAATAATATCAAAGCAAAGCATTACCATATTACTTTTGAGCCTATGTTTGATGATGTAGGAAAATTAGATTTAAGTAATATTTCTTGGATTGTAATAGGTACTGAAACAGGTAATAGAAAAGGGAAAATATCATCAAAAAGAGAATGGGTATTTAACATTTACAATCAAGCAAAAGAGAAAAATATACCTGTATTTATGAAAGAAGATTTATTAGGAATTTTAAAAGAAGATGAGTTTGTTCAAGAATTTCCTAAAGAATTTGGAGGAATAGAATGATAGATTTAAAAAAAGTTGTAATTAAAGAAAAGAAAGTTGATACAATTCTTACAAAATCAAACTTGCCAATAGCAGGATATTCAATAAATCCTTATGTTGGTTGCCCTTTTGGCTGTGAATATTGTTATGCTACATTTATGAAAAGATTTACAGGACATAAAGAAGATTGGGGAATGTTTTTAGATGTTAAGATGTGGGATAAAATAAAAAATCCTGAAAAATATAAAAGTAAAACAATGATAGTAGGATCTGTAACAGATGGATATAATTATTTTGAAGCAAAATATAAAAGAACAAGAGCATTTTTAGAAGAAATGCAAGGAAGTGGAATAAATTTAATTATAACAACAAAATCTAATTTAGTTACAAGAGATATTGACTTGATAAAAACATATCCTAATCCATTGGTTGCTTGGTCAATAAATACATTAGATGAAGAATTTAAGAAAGATATGGATTCAGCACCAACAATAAAATCAAGAATTGAAGCAATGAAACAAGTTCACGATGCAGGAATAAGAACAACTTGTTTTATTTCTCCAATATTTCCTGGTATTACTGATGTATTTACTATAATAGAAAAAATAAAAGACTTTTGCGACTATATATGGCTTGAAAACTTGAATTTAAGAGGTACATTTAAGCCTACTATAATAAATTATATAAAAGAAAAACACCCTGAATTAAATGATTTGTATAATAAGATTTATACTAAAAAAGATATGTCTTATTGGGAAGGGTTAGATAAAAAAGTACAAGAGTATGCAGATAAAAATGGATTTATGTATGTTATAGATGAAGAACCATTTTTAAAAAATCCTACTGGAAAACCTATAATAATAAACTATTTTTATCACGAAAAAATAAGACAATTATCAAAGAATAAATAGTAATTTTTAAAGAAATATTCAAAAATACAAATTACAATTTATAGGGTAAAGATAATAGGAGTCGAAAGGCTCTTATTTTTGTGCCTTTAAATCCTATTCACTTACAAAACTTTTCTTATTATATAAGTTATATCGTGTTCACTCTAAAAGGTTTGTTGTATTAAGAATGGTGTCGTGATAGATGTGGGACAAGGAGACTCTATATTAATACAACTTCCTAATAAGGAAACTATGTTAATTGATGCAGGAGAAGCTTATGAAGCTGATAACGTTATTAATTATCTTAATAATTTGGGTATAAAAAAGATAGATTATGTAGTAGGAACTCATCCTCATACTGACCATATTGGAGGATTAGAGGAAGTTATTAATACTTTTGATATAGGTTCTATTTATATGCCTAGAGCTAGTTCTACTAGTAAGACTTATGAAGATTTACTTACTACTATTAGTAATAAAGGACTTAAAATAAAGACTGCTAAGAGTGGAGTAGTTGTTCTTGATGATGATAATCTAAAATTAGAGTTTATCGCTCCTAATAGTGATAGTTATAGTGAATTAAATAATTATTCTGCTGTTTTAAAACTTACTTATTTAGATAATACTTTTCTATTTATGGGTGATGCTGAGACTTTAAGTGAAAACGAGATAACAAGTAATGTTGATGCAGACGTTATTAAAGTAGGTCATCATGGAAGTGATTCTTCATCAGGAATAGAATTTGTTAAGAAGGTAAGTCCAGAGTATGCTATTATTATGGTGGGAGAGGGTAACTCTTATAATCATCCTTATCAGTCTATTATAGATAGATATGAAAGTGTGGGTGCGAAAGTTCTTAGAACTGATTTAGATGGCAATATCGTTTGTGATAGTGATGGTGTGGATGTTACTTGTAAAGGCGATAAAGATTCTAGTAGTAATAGTAGTTCTAGTGCTGCTGCTAGTAATATAAATCTTGTTAGTTTAACATCTCCTATTAGTAGAGGAAGTGATGTTACTGTTAGTATTAAAGGGCTTCCTAATACTACTTATGATATAGATGTAATCTATTCTAGTGGAGAGAGTAAAGCAAGTGGCCTTGAAGATAAAACTAGTGATAGTGAAGGTAATGTTAGTTGGACTTTTAAAGTTAGTAGTAATGTTAAGCCTGGTACTTATGAAGTTAAAATTAGTGATGGAGAAGATAGTGCTAGTTATAGTTTAGAGGTGACTGATTAATGGAAGTAATTGTTAATAGAATTGAAGGAGATTATGCAGTTGTGGAAATAGATAAAGGTAAGATGTGTAATTTACCAATAGAATTAGTTCCTAATGTTAAAGAAGGTGACGTTGTTACTATAACTATTAATAAAGATAAAACTAAAGAGAGAAAAAAGACTATAGAAGAGCTTATGAATAGTGTTTTTGAGTAAATAAAAAGATTACGAAAATTCGTAACTAATTTATTACATTTTTCTTGGTGTATAGAAATTAATATGATACTCTATATGTAGGAACATTTAATAGTTGGGTGGTTATCTCCTAGAAAGGAGATTGATATTATGAATAGAAAAGATTTATTAAT
>CALVIP010000047.1 GCA_944331715.1 uncultured Bacilli bacterium | reverse complement strand
AGTGAATCATCATTAATAGGAATTAAGGGAGCAGATTTAACATATTTATGTCCATGTTCTTCAAAGTATTTAATCCACATCTTTCTAATTTCATTACTAGTCATATATCTCATATTACTTCTCTCCTTCTTGTGTTATTTTAATATCTATAAATTATGCAGATACTATCTACACTAATTAATTACTATTTTTATTTAGATTTGTGCAACGCCTGTTGCACAAGTACATCTATTAAAAGTCTTAATTTTGCCACTGCGGTGGCAAAAATTACTCATTATCAATACTTTCAAGTATCTCTTCTAATCTTTTATAAAAACTATTTAAGTCTCCATTATTTAAGATATAATAATCTGCAAAGGCAATAGGACCACCTTTAGCAGAGTTTTCAATCTCGGCAACATCTCTTTTAATAATATCTGCACGATCAAAAGGTCTATCTGGTCTTGACTCAACTCTATTATATCTAATTTTCTTATCAGTGCAAACACAAATAAGCTTTAAATCTTTAAATTTATCTTTAAGAATTAAATATTCATCCCAAGAATATAGCCCATCTAAGACAGTGTCACCCATTTTATAGGCTTCTTCTATCTTTGGCAAAAGAATCTTTGCAACTACTCCCATACCATGTTCTTTTCTTAAATTTTCTCTAAACTCTTTTTGACTATCAGGAGTAATTTCAATTCCAGCTTCTTTCATCTTATCATAAATTACTCCTCCAAAATATATCTTTTTATAACCCTGATCTTCTAAGTATGTTGTCGCAACACTCTTACCACTACCACTCATACCAACGACTGCGATTAGTTTTTTCATAAATATTCGACCCCACTTTCTATATCCATAATCTTATCTGCTTCCCTATATAACTCTTCTTTAGTAGTATTTCTTACTACATAATCATAATCTTTATAATTTTCCATATCAGTCTCTGTAATATGTTCTTTTTCTTTAAGAGTTAATTTATTATCATAATTTTCTCTTATAACATGAATTATTTTTATTTCAGGGAATCTTTCTTTTAATATATTAAACTCACTAACAAGTCTTCCATCAGTAATAATAAAGACATCAAAGTAATGTTTTAATATATCTATATCTTCACACAATCTATCTACTAAGAATGTTTCTTTATGAAGAGTATTTCTAATTACTTCTATTCCCATCTCTTGTAAAAACTCTCTTGGTTTTTCCCTCATATCTCCATTCCAACTAAAATAGTTTTTAGCATACTCATATAAAGGTGTCGTTATATGAAGAATACAAGCACTATCTCCTTTAAAATCATACTTAGTCTTCATATAACTTCCAAGTAAATCTTTACCACAACCAGCTTTACCAGCTAACAAAAATATCTTCATCTAAACCAACTCCATTTTATACATAAAAAAGACCACTGTAGGAGTGTATAATACACGTTACCATCCTACTTTGGTCTTAATTTTGATAAAGGTCTCCCTAGAAAACTCTAGAACTAGCTTTCCAAAAGAATCTTAGTTAATTTCCACCTACCATTAACTCTCTTTGATAAGATTATCTTTTGTACTCTTTTCCTTCATTGTTTTCTTATTATTTTCTTGATAATTGTTAAACGCCTCACCTAAACTAGAATGTTCCATAATAAACTCAAAAATTATCTTAATAGTAGCGATAACAGGTGTTGCAACTATCATTCCTATCATACCAAAGAAATAGTTAAAAAGCAATAGTCCAAGCATAATTGTAACAGGATGAAGTTTCATAGTCTTACCCATAATTAATGGTTGATAGAAGTTATTTTCAAGTAATTGACATACAAGCACTGATATTAAACAAAATACTCCTACCATAGGATCAATCGTAAAGCCAACTATAACTGCAGGAGCTCCTCCAATCCATGGTCCAATATAAGGTATTACATCGGTAATTGCACAGAACAAAGCGAAAAGGAATGGAGCGGAAAGTCCTGCTAAACTAAAGCCAATCGACTGAGTAATAAAGACTAATACCATAATTAAAAGTACTCCACCAACATAACTTCTTAGTTTACCATTAATACGGTCCATTAAGTCTTTAGCACTGTTTTGCCAATCCCTTGGAATAATACTAAGTAGATGCCCTTGAAAGTTACGAAATGATGATAGTAAGTAAAAACCAATCATAATTCCTAAAACAATGTTAGTGGCAACACTAACTACACCACTACCAAAATTCCAAATAGCATTAGGAAGAGTACTAGCAAGGTTAGTTCCTACACTTTCAATCTTATCAAGTATAGAATCTTTATAACTTTCAATTTGTTTACTATCTCCTAGGCTTTCTAACATATCACTAGCAAAATCTTGAGCATTATCTACAAGTTCTGGAACTACTGATACTATATCAGAAACTCCACTAGAAAAAGTTGGAACAGTAAATGCTAATAGTAAAATAATTCCTCCAAAAACAATTAGATATGTAAGAATACAAGCGACAACTCTAGGCATTTTAGTAGATAATTTAGTAGCAAGTGGATCAAGTAACCAAGCAATAACAAATCCTATAAATACAGGAGATATTACTGATAAAATAGTTCCAATAATACCTAGGATATTCCATTCTTTAATTAAGTATGTCGCTAATAATATAGCAAGTATAATAACTAAAGCAAGAACAAATTTTAATAAGTTATTAGAAGTATAAAAGAATCTATTAATAGCTTTATAATCTAACTCATCACTTTTATTATTTTTACGAAACATATAATCCCTCCATCTATATGAAGTATTCTATCACAATCATTATTAAGAGTAAATAACCTATACTTAGTATTTCCAAAAAGAAAAAATTATAAACTAAAATATTTATAACTTTAACTGACAATATAAAATAATAGTAAAATTACATTTAATTACTACTATTTTATATCTTTTCTTGGAAAACTATGTAAATAAACTTCTTTTAATCTATCATTAGTAATATGAGTATATATCTGAGTAGACGAAATACTTTCATGACCTAACAATTCTTTAACTGATAAGATATCACATCCTTCATTTAAAAGATGAGTTGCAAAAGAATGTCTTAACATATGAGGAGATATATTTTTATGTAAAGATGTTTTCTTAATTAAATTAGTAAGTATATATCTTATACCTCGCTCTGTTATCACTCTTCCTTGGTTATTTAAAACTAAATAATCACTATTAAACTCATTTAACTCTTTATATCCATTATTTAAATATAAATCTAATATATCACTAGCATATTCTCCATAATTAACAATTCTCTCCTTACTACCTTTACCATGTATTAAAATAGTTCTCTCACTTCTATTAATATCTTTTAGTCTTATCTTAACTAATTCACCAACTCTTATCCCAGTCGCATACATTAACTCTAGTACTAATCTATCTCTTTGACCTAAAGTAGTATTTAAGTCTGGAACACTAAACAATTCTTCTAATTCATTATATTCAAAGTATCTAGGTAATTTCTGTTCCTTCTTAGGAGATGATATTAGATTAAACAAATTAGTCTTAACTTTATTATTACTACAAAGATATTTATAATAGCTTCTAAGAGCACTAAGCTTTCTACTAATAGAAGTAGACTTCTCATGTTTTTCATCTTTTAAATACATTAAATAAAGTCTTATATCGCTATATTCTAGTTTTAAGTAATTAAGTCCTTCTTCATCTAAATAATCTAAGAACTCTTCTATATCTCTTTCATAATTATCTATTGTATAAGAAGAATAATGCCTTTCATATTCTAGATATTCTAAATATTTATCTAATTCACTCATATTTTTCTTCCTGTAAAATGATGAGGAACATCTCCATCTCCTGCCATCATTCCTAGCTCTCCTTCTTCAAAAAATTCTTCTTTATATTCTTCTTTATTATAATCATCTTCTTCATCATCTAAAGATACATAACTAATATCACTACCTAGTTTATCTTCAATTACACCTAAACTAGTCTTAACAGGAATATTAGATGATGGAACATTTACATTAGATACTGTTGATTTATTATTTTCTTTATCTAATTCATTATTTGCTTCATCTGAATTATTATTTGTTTTATCTTTATTTGTAAGATATCTACGAAATACTTCATATTCTCTAAAATCTCGTTCTAAATCTAATAATATTTTATCAGTTTCACTATCAAAAGAATCTCCCTTTATATACCTATTAATCAAGATAGTATAACTACTTTTTTCTCCAAAAACACTAAATAACCACTCTCTATCTGCATCATTTACTTTGCTTTTTAATATTTTATTTGAAACATCACCCCAAGCATCCAAAAATAAATCATTATTACCAAGATACATTTTAACAGTTCGAACTCCTCTAATTGTCTGAACAGTATTTTCTTCTAAAGAATCTATTATTTCAATTAAATCAGGATTATTATAAATAACTGTCCTATAAGTAACATTCCCATTATTTTTAGTTATTCTAATTGAAAACTTAGTTTTCTTTTGATATTTATCATCCAAACTATTACTAAATTCATAAAAGCCAGAAAAACTTGCTGTAAACCTATCTATATCCTCTAAAGACTTAAAGGTAACTCCCGGTATTTTAATAATCTCCTCTTCTTTATATTTATTACCCCTAGCATATTTATCATGAACTGATCCAACTAAATCATATTGTTTTCTTTTTGCCACATTTACCCATCTCACTTTCTAAATAAATTATAACAAAAGTCTTTACAAAGTTCAATTTATTTGATAGTATATATTCGTAACAAAAAAGTGGGAATACCCTTGCCAAAGTAGGGACTGAAAAAAGTCGGAATACCCTTGCCATAGTAGGGACTGAAAAAAGTCGGAATACCCTTGCCAAAGTAGGGACTGAAAAAAGTGGGCGATTTTTAATTAAGTCGCCCTTTTATTATTATAATCAGGAGGTTTTGGATGAAAACATTAAAAATATACTATATTGATAATAATTATATTAATTATTTAAGAAAATTTGATAATAGAGTTGCTTTTAATAAAAATAAAGCTAGACCTTATGTAGGTGTTGTCTATACTTTTAATAATCAAACTTACTTTGCCCCTTTATCTAGTCCTAAACCAAAACATTTAACTATGAATGAAAAAGCAGTTGACATATTTAAAATCAAAAATGGAGAACTTGGTATAGTTAATATTAATAACATGATTCCTACTCCTATTAATTGTTTAACTGAAGTACTTCCTTTAGTAAAAGATAAACATTATAGAAAACTAATTATTGAACAAACTACTTATTTAAACGATCATAAAAGAGAATTATTAGATAAAGTTAAACAATTTAAATTAAGGTATGACAAAGGACACTTATCTAGTAGATTAAGAAAAAGATGTTGTGACTTTAATTTATTAG
>CALVIP010000046.1 GCA_944331715.1 uncultured Bacilli bacterium | reverse complement strand
GCATATTTAGAATACATTCTATAAAGGTCACCTGCAAAGATATTAGCTTCATCTCCTCCAGCTGCTCCTCTTATTTCGACAATAACATTTTTATTATCATTAGGATCTTTTGGTATTAAAAGTATTTCTAAGTCATGTTCTAACTTTTCTTTCTTTTCTTCTAAATCTTTTAACTCTTCTTTAGCGATATCTTTTAATTCATCATCTTTTAACATTTCTTTAGTCTCAGGAATAGCGTCAATAACTTTTTTATATCCACGATAAACTGTTACAACTTCTTCTAGTTCAGACATTTCTTTTGATAATTCTCTTGTTTTATTAATATCTTTTAGGACTTCTTCACTCATTAGTTCTTTTTGTAAGTCCATATATTTCTTTTCTGTAGCTTCAAGACGTTCTATCATAATAACCAGTCCTTTCTTTTTCTTTGTAATTATAGCATAGCTTATCCCTAAATACAATCTTGTTTTCTATTAAATCAATATCTATAGTTGTAATCTATAGTTCCCCATTTGCTTTTTACTATTCTTTTAGGTTTTTCTTCTATTACAGTTCCAAGTGGTAGTTCATATAAATCTTTTTTTATACTGTAATTAGTAAAAGTATTACCTAAATATACTCTATTATTAATATGTCCTATTACGACTGGGGTATTTATAGATGGATAATCTATTAAATTTTCTAATACTTTATAGTTAGATTTTTTTATCGCTTCTTTATAAATCTTTAAATGTCTTCTTTTTTCACTTGCAGATAATTGTTCAAACTCATGTGAAGGTATTGCATAACAATCTTCATAACTACATATTTCTTCTACATAAATATTTCTATCATTAATGTAATTTATTGTATTTTCAATATCTTCATTTGTTTCTTTAGGAAAACCACTCATTAATACTGTATTTATTACTTTTCCTTTTTCTTGTAATCTTCTTACAATAAAGTCATTTTTTTCAAGATTATGGCCTCTATTCATAGCAGTTAATAATTTATCACTAGCACTTTCTAATTGAATAGTTACATCAATTACTTTAGGATTATTAGCAATCTCTTCTAATAATTCTTTGTACATATTCTGTACTGTTATTTCATTTAATATGATGTATTTTAAATCTTCTTCCATACTTAAATCATGAATAAATTCATGAAGGACTTGTTTTTTATAAAGGTCTAGTCCATAAAGAGTTGTATTTTCTCCTGATAAAGCGATTATTTTAGTGCCTGTTCTTATTTTTTCTTTTAAATAATTTAAAGCTGTATAATATTCAATTGATTCTACTTTCTTAGGATAGTAATGTTGTTTACAAAAACTACATTTATTAGCACAACCATCTTCTAACATAAACTGGATATAGACATCGCTATAACATAATTTTCTAGTAGCATGTTCTAAGGATATTTTTTTGGTAGTTCTTTTGTTTTCCTCATTAATATAATTTGTTATTGGTACTACAAAGTCTTTGTTTTCAATTATTTTAATATCTTCTCTATTTTTTACAAAATCTAGTTCTTTTATGAGGCTTGATGAGCATCCTGTTATTATTAGAATAGATTCTTTCTTTTTTGCAATACTAAAATAGTAACTTGTTCTTATACAATCATCAATAGCAGGACCTGTTCCAGCACATGTTGTATAAACTAATATGTCGGCAGTCTTATAATTTGTTGTTATTGTATGATTAGCTTTTTCTAGTCTTTCCTTTAAACTTTGTGTCAAAGTATCTTCTCTTACACAACCGTCATTTAATATAAATACATCCATAGTATCACTTCCAATTTATTGCATACTATAACATGAAAGCTACTTTTTTTCAAGATTAAGGTCTTTAATTATAAATTATTATTACTTACACTACTACTATCTCTTAAATTTAAATAGTACTTATTATTTTCTAAAGACTTAGGTGTGCCATCGGCAACTTTCTTTCCTTTATCAATAATAATTAAGTGGTCTGCTTTATTCATTACTTCTTTTTTATGAGTAATAATTATGACAGTATGGTCCTTTGATAACTCTTTAAAGACTTTAACAACCTTTTTAGTGTTAGAGGCATCTAATGATGAGGTTACTTCATCAAATAAAAGTATCTCTGCATTGGTTAAGATGCTTCTTGCAATTGATAGAAGTTGTTTTAATCTTGTAGAAATATTAGAACTGTTTTCTTCTATTACTGTATTATAACCTTTAGGTAGACTTAGTATTTCATCATGTATTCCTAGTCTCATGCATACTTCTTGTATTCTTTTATAGTTAGAATCCACTAAAGATAGATTATCTCTTATACTCATATTAAAGAGAATACTTTTTTGGGTTACAACACTGACATTGGTCTTATAGACATCATTAGTATAATTATATATATCTTCTTTATCTATTAAGACATTACCACTATCAGGTTTTATTAATCTAAGAATAATATTTAAAATGGTACTTTTTCCACTACCACTACGTCCTACTATAACGGTTAATTCATTAGGTTTTACTTTAAAGGTTACATCTTTTAAGACTTGTTTATCTTGATATGAAGAATAAACATGACTAAATTCTAATATTCCTTTAATATCATCTTCATTAACTGTATTTGTTATTTTACTATTTTTAGGATGATAATTTAAAAGTGAATAAATTCTTTCTACAGATACTCTACAATCTATTACATTTTTTACACAGGTTTGTAAGACATATTTTAATTCCTGATTCATCATAGTAAAGTATCCTATTACTAAAACTATCTTATCAACAGTATAAGCATTCTGAAATAGTAAAAATAAGGTAACTGCATAAATACTTACTTCTCCTAAATCTAATATTAATTGTAAAAAGTTTATTTGAATATCATTATATCTTCTTTTTAATCTATAATTGTGACAGAACTTTTTGTTGATAGTATTAAAATAATTATAATACTTATCTTGCATGTCATAGACTTTCATCTCTTCAAGTGATGATAATTCTTCTAGAAATACACCAGCGATTTTATCTTGATATTTTCTTTGTTTATTTAAATATTTTACTATTTTCTCATTGAATATCATCATAAATATGACATAAAGACTAGAGAATAAGAATACTACTAAACCTACTAATGGTGAGGTTAATGTTGTTAATATTATGATTACTATTATTCTGATAAATCCAATAATAATATCACTTAAATTATCATTAATACCTACAATTTTCCAAATATCACTAGATGAACCTTGTAGTACTTCATCTATGTCCTTATGTTTGGAAAATTCTAAGTCATAGGTTGATAGTTTATTAAAAACTTTTTCTTTTAATTTTACATAAACATAATTTGAATCTAAGGCTCCACCTTTATAATTCCAATAGTAAAATATTACTTTGGCTGTGGCAGCGGCAAAGAAGTAAAATATCCATTTTAAGGCTTCATAATAGTCTCCTAGTGCTAAATACTTAACAATACCTGAAGCGGTAAATGGTAAGAGGATGCTTGCAATGACTGCTAAAACTTTAGAGACAAAAATCATGGTGTAATAACCTTTATGAGGTTTAATACAAGACCAATATTTTTTATAGGTATCTATCATTAATCTCATATTATCACCTCACTTTCATGGCCTAATTTTTCTTTTAGGTCTGTTAAGGATTTATAACTTTTCGCTTTTCCTTTATTTAAATAAATTATTTTATCTGCTTTATTAATTAAGTCTTCTCTATTAGTTATGACTAAAATAGTATGATCTTCTTTTAGTCTTACTAAAAGTTCTATAATCTCATTAGTTGTTTTAGGGTCAAGGGATGCAGTTATATCATCCATTAGAAGGATTTCGGCGTCTGTTAAAAGACTTCTAGCGATTGATAAAAGTTGTTTTTGACCTCCTGATAAGTTAGTAGCATTACCTGTTAAGACTGTACTATAGCCTTTAGGTAGACTCATAATATGTTCATGTAATCCTACTTCTTTAATCGCTTCTTCCTGTCTTTTTTTATTACTGTTAACAAGACGAAGATTATCTCTAATACTCATGTTATAGATAAAAGGATTTTGTTTAACTAGAGTTATATTAGAAGCATAGATACTATCGCTATATTCATAGATATTAACACCATCTAGATATATTTCTCCACTATCTAAGGAATAGAATCTTAAAAGCAAATCAAAGAGCGTTGTTTTACCACTTCCTGATGGTCCTATAATAACATTTAGAGTATTTGGTTTTATTTCTAGATTAACATTATCTAAAATATATTTAGAATTATATTTATAACTTACATTTTTTAATACAATAGAACCATATATTTCATCATTTTCATATTTACCAAAGAGATTAGATAAATCATCTTCATAAGTTAAGGCTTCATTTACTCTTTTAACAGAGACATGATATTCTTTTATTTCACGATATGATCCTACAAGTTCTGTTAGGTTTTCTATTAATTGGTCATAATAACCGATAATTAAAATTACTAAATCAATAGTTGTATTGAATTTAACCATAAAGATTAACAAAACAAGGTATAAAATAAACTTTGTATATTGAGGTATTAAAGTACTAGTATTTTCATTTCTAGCAAAGTATTTGCGTTTTCTAAAATAAGCTTTAGTATATCTATTTAATTTAGTTTGTAACTTTTTATAAAGTTTATCTTTTATAGGAAGTGTTTTTATTTCTTGTAAGGCATTTAACTCTTCTACATAAGTAGAATTAATAGTATCATTATGCTTCTTTTGTTCTTTTAAATACTTAGAAAACTTATCCATGTTTTTTATCATAAAAATAAGATAAATTACTAGGGAAATAACTGTGATAAGGGCAAAGATAAAGTGAGCTTTAAATATTAAAATTACTGTTAAGATAATCATAAATATTGTAGATATATATACAGTTATAGAATCTAAGAGATAACAAAAACTTGGTATATCGTCTCCTACTAGACTTAACATTTTACCATTATCTAGAGTCTTAGATATTTTTCTTGAGGAAGTACATATTTTATTAAATAATTTTTTATGAATAGTATCACTGTAATATGTTTGAAGAAAACTATAGATATAGTAGTTAAAATACCAAATGATTTCATAAACAATGTAGGCAATGGCAAGATAAAAGGTGTAAGTGTATGCTAGTGTGTTCCCAACTGTTGCATATTTTATTATTTGACTTGCAAAATATGGGAATAATGCCATAACAACATAGCCTAAGATACATGATAAAAAGAAAAGAAAGGTCATGAACTTCTTAAAGGGTACTACTTTAAAATCATTATATACTTCTTTTAAGTACTTCATAACTGCAACACTCCTATACTCTACTGTATATATTGTACCAAATTTCTAACGAAAAGTCTTTATTTTCTAGCAAAAAAATATTGCAAAATAAAATGTGTTGGTTTAT
>CALVIP010000045.1 GCA_944331715.1 uncultured Bacilli bacterium | reverse complement strand
TTTATCCAAGAGGGAACCTGGATTTCTGAGGACTATATTGATGATAATTTGTATTATCTTGATTCAGAAGCTATTTTGAATACTTCTGCTCAACCTCAAGTTAGTTATACAATAGATGTATTAGAAATTAGCTAGATTCCAGGTTTTGAAGCATATCACTTTGGACTTGGTGACAGAACTTATATTGAAGATACTGAATTTTTTGGTTGGGTTGTAAAAAATGGAGTTAAGACTCCCTATCAAGAAGAAATAATTATTTCGGAAGTAAGTTATAATCTTGATTAGCCTGAATCAAATAAGATTACAGTTCAAAATTATAAAACTCAATTTGAAGATTTATTTTAGCGCATAACTGCTACTACTCAATCTGTGCAATATTCTAGTGGTGAATATGGAAAGATTTCAAATGTAGTAACTTCTGATAATGAAATAAAACCTTAGACTCTTCAAAACAGCTTTACAAACAACGCTTTAATTATTAGTAACGCAAAAGACCAGAGTGTAGTTTGGAATGATAATGGTATGTTAATTACTAGTTTATCTAAACCAAATGAAATTGTTCGTCTAGTTAGTGGTGGTATTTTTCTAAGTAATAATGGTGGAGATACATGGACGGCCGCCATTAACGGAAATGGTATAAATGCTAATCATATAACTTCTGGTCAGATTGACGCTCAAAGAGTTAATATTATGGCGGGCGCTTTTACTTCTTTCCGTTGGGATGAAAAAGGATTAAATGCTTATAAATTTGACCGAGATGATTCTGGAACACCTTCATTCTTTAACTTTGGTTAGTTTGTAAGATTTGATCAATATGGTTTCTACGGAATGAGAGGCGATTAGGATTTTACTCCCGAAAGCGAAGAAGATATAAGAGAAAATGCCGATTTTGGTTTTACTTGGGACGGATTTTTCTTAAAGAGCAATTATGGAAACGTAGCTCCTGATGAATAGGGTTATATTACTATTGATTCAGAAGAAGATATTTAGGTTATTGACGGTAATGGTACTGAGCGTATAAAAATTGGTCGTTTAGGGACAAATCTTTTTGGAATAAGATTTTCTGATGAAGGCGGCGCGCCAGTCATGGTTACTAATGACGAGGGGCAATTATTCTTAAAATAGAAAATTTTAATTGGCCCTGACATTTCAGATACCTATCGTTATCGTGCATAGATTGGTATAATTGAGAGTTATACAGAAGATGGAACTGTAACTACTGATGATAGTTTAAAAGATTATTCTAAGATTTTCTCAGTACAAGACCAAGAAGCAAACGAAACTGTAGCTATTTATGATAATGGTTTATTAAAAGCAGATAAAGTCGAATTAACTGGTACTATCTATGCTACTGGTGGTAAGATTGGTAATATGACTATCGAAGATTTAAACAATCTTCAAGAAGCTGGGAAAAATGTATAGATTGAGTCGCTAGAAGGAAATATCTTTAAGATAAAAGATAATATAGCTAGTCCTACTGAATTAGTTTTAACTGCAAAATTAAATAATATTTCTGTTGCGGCAGACACAAGCTATACTTGGTCTGGAAGTAATGATTTTGATTAGTGGACTACTTTAGCTTCTAGCGGGAGTTCTTATACATTTAATTATGTGGCTCATAGTAGTAGCTTCAATACAAATGGAACTTATTTTGTAAGATTAAATTGTGTTGCTACTGATGGTGAAACTTACACTAGTTATATTACTTTAAATACTATAGCTGATGGTGCACAAGGATAGCCTGGCGCGCCAGGTACTTAGACTTACGTTTGGATTAAATATTCCGCATATTCTGATGGTACTGATTTTAGTGATACTCCTAATACTTATATGGGTATTTATAGTGGTTCTTCTGCTACTGCACCAACTGATAAAGAGGCTTATACTTGGAATAAAGTATAGGGTGATGATGGAAGCGCAGCAGGAGCTACTCGTTATATAGTTGAAACTAATCAGAATAGAATTTTAAAATTTAAGGAACTAAATTAGGAATCAGATATTATAGAAACAATCTATTCACCAAATGAATTAAGTTTAACTTTATATTCTTATTCTGAGAATACTAAAACCAATTTAACTTTTGAACAATATGACGCTACCTTTGAAGTTTTTAATAAAGATGAAAATATATGGCTAGATATGACGAATTATATTGGGTCTTATATTGATTAGATAGTATTAAGTAATGAAAATAGATATATTATTGATTTGCAAGAATATTTTTCAGTTACTGGCGAAATTGAGGATAAAATTTGGCAAAAAATAAGAGATACAATTCGAAATTCTGAAACAGTAATTAGATTTACTGCATATTTACCAGATTCTGAACAAATCCTTGCTGTTTAGCCAATAGAAATTAGTTATGGCTCTACAGAAGACATGGCTATATTTACATTAAATGCAGCAGGAATAAATGCAGCTATTCAAAATACAAAATTAATTTTTAATGCAGATGGGCTTAGTATTTAGAACGGTGGCTTAACTATTTTAAATAATAATAGTGAAGAAGTTTTATATGCCGATACTGATGGGAATTTAGTAATAAGTGGAACTATTTATGCAAATGATGGCACTTTTAATGGCGTAGTTAATGCAAGAGATGGTAGCTTTACAGGAACTGTAAATGCAAATAGTGGTACTTTAGGTAACTTAGCAATAAATGGTTAGGTTACTGTTGGGAATATTATTATTGATGGACGACCTTAGATTGAGTCAACTGATACATCTTAGTATGAATTGACTGAAGATACTACTATTAATTTTAATAAAAATTATTATATTTTAAGTAATGAAGAGTATAGTCAAGTTAATTTTTCTACTTTGGCAAATCCTTCTGAATTAGGTTATTATGAATTTGTTGATAATTCTTATATATTATCTCAAGATACAAGTTTAAATGTAAGTAAAACTTATTATACTTTATCTGATGAAGTCTATACGGTTGTCAATCTTTCTGCTTTGGCTAATCCATCTGAATCTAATTGGTATGAACATCCTACTACAATGATTTCTAATCCATATTAGGGTATTTATATTAATAGTTATTTATAGGATGGTTCTTAGGGATTCTTTATTTCTGATGATGGTGAAATTATTGCTAATACTATTACACTTGGTGATTATGCTACTATAAAAAATTATTTATAGTTGGGTAATAATACTTGGATTTTTAATCCTGCAAGTGTAAAAGATATAGATAGTGAATTAATTGAAGAAAATAAGGTACCTAATAATGCCTTTTTATTAATAAATGGAACAAATGAAGAAGGCGAGCTATTTAATGAATTCGTAGTAACTTCTGATGGATAGCTTAGATTAGGGAGCACAACTTCTGGAATTATATTAGATGGGGCCAATGAATCAATTTAGTCTGCTAATTATGATGTTAACAATGGTTGGCATATTGATAGTAATGCTGCAACTTTCAATAATATAATTGCTCGTGGTTCAATTAAATCTTCTGTACTTGAATATTCTAATATTTAGGCTGTTGGTGGTATTCTAATTGTTCGTCCTAGCTCAATAATTAAAACAGTTAGAAAAGAAGAAAATGGAAATATATTTATTACTATTGAAAATAGAAATGGTTTTTCTTCTGGAGATTATTGTAAAGTTGGCTATGGAAATGCCTTAACAGAGAGTATGTTCGAGATTGTTCTTGGAGAGGGTGTAAGTGAAATTAATGATACTACAGGAGAATTAAATGGTGAAGACGGTGCAGAAATTGAATTGCTTAATACAAGTGATTTAACTTCTTATGATTTTGTTGGGCTGCCTTTTGTTAATTTTGGTAAAACCGGTGACATTGGTATTGGAATTAATAGCTCTGAAAATGCTAATTTAGTAACTGGAAATGCACTTTCACTTTTTGAACTTTAGGTTAGTTCTGCATCTACTTATAGTTTAGAAAATAATGTATCAATAGTACCAAAAGTCATTTTAGGCTAGATTCCAAATATTCCAGAGACTTATGGAAGTTTGGCTGGAAAGTATGGCTTATATGCAGATAACGTATTATTAAAAGGTTCTATGATAGCTAATGGTGTAAATTACTCTTCTGGTATCAATACTGAATCCGAGGCTATGGAAACTAACTCTAATTTTCCCGCTGATAGACGTGGTAATATTCTCTTGTGGGCGGGCGCCGATGGAGATAGTGTAGAGGAAATTGAAGCCGCACGCTTTAGAGTTGATACATATGGTAATTTATATGCTGGTAGTGGTTATTTTTAGGGAACAATTATTACTGATGCTACAATTACTGCTGCCGAGATTAAAACTGCTACCATTACTGGCTATGCTAAAGATAGTAATGGCGATTATGTAAATGCCGCATTAAACATTTAGGATACCGCTTATGGTATTAATTTTACTAACAATGGCGTCCAGAGAATGGCTTTAACTGATAATTAGCTTAGCTTAAACGCTAATTTGTAGGTTGGAGATAGTTTTACAGTTAGAAGTGATTCTTCTGTAATAATGCCAATAGCTTTAATTTATAATAGCACAGAAAATGCTAATAATTTATTAGTAATTCAACCAGACCGTATTGGCTTTACTTCTAATGGTTTACCTGCTACAATTTCTGGTTTAGATTATTAGATGTACTTAAATTATAATGAAAATGGTTTAAATTTAGTTGATTCTACTGCCACTGATATTATAACAGCAACTTTTAATAAAAATTAGGCCGCTTTTAATACAAATGTTTATTTTGATAGTAATTTAATTCTTCAAAGTATAATTGAATATAGAGAAGTTAGAAACGAGAGTAATCAATTAATTGGTTATGATTTATATGTTTAGGAGTAAAAGGGGTGATTAAATGCCAAATTATTCAATTGAGGTATGGTATAAAAATGGTAGAACATAGAACTCTATTGGAAAATAGCGCCTTAAAATTGAAGGTAAATATGAAATATCAGTATCTGGAACAACCGCAACAGCTACTTTTATATCTACTATGTCAGTAAAAAGAGGGGATACTATTGATACATGGTATGGACACGGAAACAATCCTTTCGGAGATGATTATATTTCAATTAATGGAGAAAAAAAATATATTCATAAAAAAAATACATGGGCTTCCGATACGGATGAAAAAAATTATTATATTGATGAAAATTGGTGTACTTTCCCCTCAGTTACTCATACTTTATCATATACCGCAACAGAATCTAAAACTATTTCTATCGCAGCCGGCTTTTGTCATGGCCCACCCGATAGTGGCAACGTAAGTGATTTTTTATGGTATTTAGATTTACCTTATTCTAGTGATTATTATCATTCGGAACATGACTTAGAAAGTTCTACCGGCGTAACGGTAGACAGCGGGGGTCATGTAACTTTAACTTTACCCGCTCAAGTAACTTATACAAAGTGTACTGCACCAACTAAAATTACTATAACTCCTAGTAGTTCATATGCTGGATAGATAGTTAAA
>CALVIP010000044.1 GCA_944331715.1 uncultured Bacilli bacterium | reverse complement strand
AAAGCAGCATAACTTACTCCTATTAAAGCTATTACCATTAATAGTATTAATCCTATTATTACTATCTCTTTCTTTGTTTTTATCATTTTTTATTCACTCCTTCTTTATTATTTTTCACACACTAAAAAGAACAGAATATCTCTATCCTGCTCTTATATCATAATGAAAGAAAGTAATTATATTACTTAATCTACAAGTAAACTGCCTTTTATGCTTAAGGATAAAAACTGCCCCCCCCCAGGTAACACATTGTAAACCTAGAGTTTTTAAAGATTGACGAATTAATTTACCCCAAAATTGACAATTTATTTTACCCTGATAAACTAAATTAACCATACAATCACTCTCTTTCTATTATCTTTGTTAACTTAATACTATCATAAATTACTTTAAATAGCAATAATTTTAATAACCTACTCTTAATATTTTAAAAGATACATTTTTACTAACACCATAATTTAATGCTTCTCTACTTGTTTCAAATAACACATCAAAGTCATATAATTTATCAAAACCAATATTGCGTCCTGTATCTAAAACAATTCCTATGAAACTCCCTACATTACTATTACTAACCTCTATAACAGTACCAAAAGGAATACTGCTATCTCCTGCTAATATTCTAATATCACCATAAGTAGAATCAGGATAATAAATACTATCACCTATATAATGACCAGAAGCTGTATAATTACCAATATCTGCACCATATCCACTCATAGTACCTGTAAAAGTAGAACCAACCGTAATAGAAGGAATATATACCTCTTCATCAGGTTTACTATCAATAGGTGTATTATCTTCTATTATTTCATCTTTACCTACAACTACCTCTTCCTCAGGCTCTTCTTCTATAACTTCCTCTTCTACTTTTTCCTCTACTACTACAGGTTCTTTTTCTACAACTTCTTCTACTACTTCAACAGGTGCAACTTCTATAACTTCTTCTTTAGTAATTGCATCACTGTTTACATAAGTAATTTTATTATTTACATCTATATCTTTTACATCAGGTGTAGTAGTACTAACAAGTAAACAACACCCCATAAATAAAATTGCATTAATAATATAAATGGTTCTCTTCATAATATCACTGCTTTCTATGTTCATTTATATCTTAACACATAGACACTTATAAGACAACCATTTGACAAAAAGATAAGTGTAAACTACTGTTCATAGTAACTCTTAATAACATCATAATCGCAGTATGGTAAATATTTATCATCAACAGCCATATAATCATCTCTACCCTTACCTGCAATTAAAACTATATCTTTATCCTCTGCCATATCTAAAGCTTTATATATCGCTTTCTTTCTATCGATAATCCTCTCATAATTAGTTTTATCTGAACCACTAACTAAATCATCTATAATTTTATTAGGATCTTCATATCTTGGATCATCCATTGTAAATATTACATAATCAGATTTTTCCAAAACTACTTTACCCATACCTGGCCTTTTATCACTTTCTCTTCCTCCAGCACTACCAGTAACTGTAATAATTCTAGCATCTTTAACCATATCTAAAAATGTTAATATATTATATAAGGCATCAGTAGTATGAGCATAATCAAGAATTACTGTATATTTAGAGACAAAAGGCATTATCTCCATTCTACCTTCTATTTGTTTAATCTTACTAACTCTTTTAACTATCTCCTCAAAACTAATACTCTTACATAATAAAACAAGGATAGCAGTTGCTAAATTATCAACATTAAAACTACCAAGTAATGGAGAAATGACTTCATAAGTTTTATTGTTATATTTAAAGGTAATAATAGTCTTATCTCTTCTCAAAGTATAATTCTCTATCTTTAAAGTATCACTATCTTTATAGCCATAACTAACTATCTTACCATGAGCCTCTTTTTTAAATTTATCAAAGTATTTATCACTACTATTTAATATAGAGTATCCTTCATCTTTAACTTGTCTAACCAACTGACACTTACAATCAACATAGTTTTCTATCGTTTTATGAATATTTAAGTGATCTTCTGTAATATTAGTAACTATTCCTATATCATATTTTATATCATCAAGTCTATGTCTATAAAAAGCTTCACTAGAAGATTCCATACAAATAGTATCACATCCTGCATTAACAAACTCTCTAAAATACATATAGAGTCTATCTACATCAGGAGTAGTATTCCTCATACTAAAATGTTTAGATTTATACTTTCTTCCATTAGTACCTATATAAGCACAGTTTCCACCTAATAACTGATAAATAATCTCTGCAACAGTAGTCTTACCATTAGTACCAGTAACTCCTATCATATAAAGATAATTACAAGGATAATCATAGAACTTAGCACTAAGTTTTCTAAGCTCTAAATTAGTATCATCTACTTTAATAACAGGAACAGACTTTTCTCCTACATCACAACTAACAACAATAGCACTCGCACCATTTTTAATCGCTTCATCTATAAAATCATGTCTATCAGCAGTAACACCCATAGTACACACAAATATATCTCCAGGTTCTATTTCTTTAGAATTAATTTTAATTCCTTTAATTAATCTATCATCTAAAGTATTATATAATTCACTTAATTTTTTCAAAAAACATCAACACCTTCTAATATAAAATATAAATATCTAATAATCTTGTTACTTATATTATATACCAACAGAATAATAATGAAAAGAAAAAGACTTCTCGCCCAAGAAATCTTTATTTAATACAAAATTGATTCTAACTCTCTTTACATCTCTTTTGTTAACTATATATTAACATATTTCATATACTATTATCAACTACTTATTTTAAACTTTCTAATTTCTCTTTAGATAAATCAGTAATATTCATAATTTCTTCAATAGAGAATCCATTATCTAATAGTTTTTTTGCAGTTGAAGCAAGGTGTTCATCAAAAGCTTTACTTTTCTCTTCAAAAGACTTCTTATCTTCCTCAAGAGATTTTTGCCCTTCTTCAAGAGACTTTTGTCCTTCTTCAAGAGACTTTTGTCCTTCTTCAAGAGACTTTTGTCCTTCCTCAAGAGACTTTTGTCCTTCCTCAAGAGATTTCTTTTCTTCTTCAATAAACTTTTTACCATCTTCAATTTGTTTCATAATTAAATCATTCTCTTCTCTTAAAGAATCTATTAGTGCCAAATCATCTTTAACATATTCTTTTGCTTTCTGTTTCCATTCCCATTCTTTGTGTTTTTCATAATCATATACACCTATTATTCCTAAATTATCTGATAGTTTTTTTATCTCTTCTTTCGCTTCCATTAATCCTTCAACTCCTTCACTAATCTTTTCTATATCTTCACGTTTTGTTAAAGTTAATAAAGTTATAGCCCTCTCAAACTCACTTAACTCATCATTATTATAATATTTTTCACGGAATTTTAAAAGATTAATATTGTATATTATAAGATTTTCTGAAAGCACAATTCCTCGTTCTGGATCCATTAATACAAACTTTATTATATCTCTATCATCATACTGCCAATCTAAATCAAAGTTTATCTGAATACCTATATAACTATCATCGTAATTTTCTCCACTAAAATTCGCTTCAGTCTTTCCTTTTAAAATGTAATCAATATTCCTATTTATTAATCCCTTATAATAACTAGCATTCATTTCTAAATTGACTACATTTCTTTCAACTCTAACTATTATATCTGTAACTTTCTTCTTTTCTTTAGCATTACTAACAGGTAAAGTTGTATTTTCTAGATGCATATTATTTCTTATTATTTCTTTATCAATACCTAAGAAATGTTCTAATATTATAATTAAAAATTCACGACTTTCCATAATCAAATTCTTAAAGACAACATCTTCTGTTGCAGGTAATACTTCTCCTTTTCTTATAAGTTCTTCTCTTATTTTTATCGCTTCTTTTAAATTTATCATTTTTTCTAAAAATTCTTCACTATATCCTGTGTACATTACAATTTCTCCTTTCTTAATTACATACTTTTCGAAAAGTGATTTAACTCTAACATAACAAGAGAATTAAATCAAAAAGAGAAAATTGCAAATTCAAGACAAAAACAGGTGCAAAATTACCTCAAAACACCTGTTTTTTTCGATATTCACTGATAAATTGGCTTGAATTTTAAAAATTCATATAAATTTTATTTTTTTCTTCTTTCTACTTTTAATCCCATCAATAAATCATTAACTGGTATATTTTTATCAAGACTCTCATCTTTAATAACTTCAAGTGATAAAGTCTCTTCTTTAACATAATTCATATACTTTTCAAGCATTACATCTACAATATCTTCTCCATTATAGTAAAGATTAATTCTATCAGTAATAACAAAATCAGCTTCTTTTCTTAGACTTTGTACTTTTCTAACTACTTCACGAGCAAGTCCTTCAAGTATTAAATCATCTGTTAAAGTAGTATCTAACACAACACTAATATTACCATTACTAGATGCACAATATCCTTCTTTATTTTTAAGGGTTGTAAGAATCATATCTTCTGTTATTTTTAACTCACTACCTAAAAACTCAGTAGTATAATAACCTGATTTAATCTGATTAACATCATTAATATCAAACTTACTAACTAATTCTTGGAAATCTTTTATATTAGAACCAAACATCTTACCAACAACTCTAAAGTTAGGCTTAACAATATAATCCATATAAAGACTCATATCATCTTCATAAACTACTTCTTTAACATTTAACTCTTCTAATATTATAGATTCAAGTTCTCCTACTACACTTTCAAATACTTTAGGAACAATTATAAAGTTAAGAGGTTGTCTAACTTTAATAGACACATCTTCTCTTGCATTACGTCCTAAACTACAAATATCACGAACTAAACTCATTCTATTTTCTAACTCATTTGATATTAAGGTTTCATCTACTTTAGGGAAATCCGCTAAATGAACACTCTTACCATCAGTCAAATTACGATAAATCTCTTCTGTAACAAATGGTGTAACAGGTGCCGCCATCTCACATAAAGTAAGTAAAACTTCATAAGTAGTCTGATATACTGCCTTTTTACTAAGAGTAAGTTCACTATCCCAGAATCTCTTTCTATTACTTCTAATATACCAATTAGAAAAGTCATCATTTAAGAAATCTACAATATAATGAACTACTTTATTTAAATCATATTCATCATATGCTTTAGTAACTAAATCTAAAGTATTATTTAAACGAGATAGTAACCACTTATCAACTAATTCTCTATCTTTAACTGGAACATTATAAACTCTAGGATCTATTTTATCAGCATTAGCATACATCTCAAAGAATGAATAAGCATTTTTAAGTGTTGATAAGTATTTAGAATTAACTTCTTTTAAACCATCATTATCAAACTTAATAGGAGTCCATACAGGAGATACATAAGGTAGATAGAATCTAATAACGTCACTTCCAAACTCATTCATCAAATCAAATGGTTTAACGATATTACCTTTACTCTTACTCATCTTTTTACCATATTTATCAAGTAATAAGTCATTAACTAATACGTTTTTATAAGGACTCTTACCAGTAACAAAAGTAGAAATTAACATTAAAGTATAGAACCATCCTCTAGTCTGATCAATTCCTTCACTAATAAAGTCTGC
>CALVIP010000043.1 GCA_944331715.1 uncultured Bacilli bacterium | reverse complement strand
TATATGAAAATTTGGTACAATCAATTTATACCAAATTTTTCTTCATAAAATTTAGTATAAATTGCTAAACATTATAACAGAAAAAAGAAAAAAAACTAAATATTTTTAGCTCTCTTCTAATTCATCTTCATCAACTACAACTAAATCTTTTAAATCTTCATTAGCATCATCATAGTCATCATCGTCATCTGTATCACCAGAGTCATAGTTATCTTCTTCAGATTCATCTGGTAAGATTGTATCTTCTTTAATTTCTTCATCCTCTTCTTCTTCGTCCTCATCATCTGTTACTTTAACTATTTTATCAGATGTATGACGACTTCTTAAGTCCCAGTTACCATCTTCTAAAAGAATGAATCTTTTATCAGTTGTAAGAAGTGTATAATAGTCACCTATTTTCTCCTCAAAAGTTTTATTAGGAAGTTCCAGTAATGTTACTACTCTTTTAAAAAGATCAGCAGTATTCATTTTTCCTTCTTCTTCTAATATATAATATGTTATATCCTTATACGATAATAATTCTAAATCTTCTTTTTTCATTTTAGCTAACTTCATAAAAATTCCTCCTATAGCTAAGACATTATATGTAATAATTTTTTATTTGTGTATTAAATCAGATAAAATTATAGCATGTTTTTTATAAAAGACAATACCCTTTTTTATATATTTATATTTTTTTTTACATTTTATTTGATTCCGTCATTTCAATTATTAATATGCTAACATATACAAAATAGTTTTTAATATAACTTTTATCCTACTTTTAGTTTTGAATGATATTAGACTACAATGCTTCTTTTTTATTTTTCCTTTGCTTTAATTTATCGCGTATTATATCAAATATAGGAAAAAGCAGTTGATAAACAAAAACAATTAAATAGACTCCATTAACTGGGAAATTTGAGACTATTCCCCAATTTATTTCTAACCCCAATGTGAATAGTAATATTATAAATTCAATTATAATAAAAATACCAAATATAATAATAAAGAAGATTACAAAACTCCAATGATTTTCTTTACATTGTTTTAAATCTTTCTTTAGATACTCTTGCCAAAAAAATGTATATAACAATATAAAAATAGCTATAAATATTATAAATATTAAGATATTAACTTCATAAAATCTTGTACTAAACAAAGATCCTGAACTTGCACCTACTCTTTTTGTATTAATAAAAGATAGATTAAATATTATGAAACTAACTATGCTAAATATTAATATATGTAATATGGTTTTTAAAATTATTTTTATTCCATTTTTCAATTTTGCTGGTAACATAAATACTAACTCCTTATATCTTACATCTTCTCTGGTACATCAATAGCAAGGATATTAAGTAGTTCTTCATTAGTTTCTTTTACTAATTTGGTTAGGGCAAGCCAACTTTCTCTTGTCTTTTCATCACTTTCGGTTAAGATATGATGTTTTTCATAAAATCTACTATAAAGACTAGTTAAATTATAAAGGTAATCGGCGATAGGACTTAAGTCTTTATTATTATAAGCTTTATGTAAAATACTATTTTTCTCCATTAATAGAAGGATTATCTCTTTTTCTGTTCCTGTTGGTTCGTTATAGTAATTACTATAGTTTAAACCTTGCTCTTCTGCTTTCTTTAAAATAGATTTCATTCTAATAGTATTATATAAAATATATGGTCCTGTTTTTCCTTCTACATCAATAAATTTACTAGGCTCAAAGATATAATCTGTTGTTCTATTAGGTAAAAAGTCAGCATATTTAATCGCTGCGATAGTTATTTTTTCAGCGATTTCTTCTTTATTATCCATATCTTTATTCATATGAGTAAGTATTTCTTCTTTGACACTTTGAATTAGGCTTTTTAGAGTTGCAGCATTACCATCTCTTGTTTTAAATGGTTTACCATCAGTTCCGTTCATTGTTCCAAAGCCATAATACTCTAAAACTGTATCTTTAGAGACAAGTCCTGTTTTATATGATGCTCTAAATACTTGTTCAAAGTATAATCCTTGACGCATATCTACTATATACCATATTTCTTTAGGATTAAATCTTTTCATACGAGATGTGATGGTTGCAAGTTCCCTTGTGGCATAAAGAGTTGCTCCATTACTTTTAATAACTACAAGTGGTGGCATAGGTGCTTTATCATCATCTTCTATTACTTCAACTATTTTCGCTCCTTCACTTTCTATTAAATAACCAGATTTTTCCATTGTATCAATAGTTTCTTTTATATAAGGAAAAGCATCACTTTCTCCTTCCCACAAATCAAAGTCTGTATTTAATTTTTTATAAATACTCTTTATATCTTTAGTAGATATTTCTTTTATTTTATTCCAAAGAGCGACATATCCTTTGTTTTTACCTGATTCTAATTCGGCAGTTATATCTCTTACTTCATCCATTATCTCTTCGTTTTCTTTAGCTTTTATACTTGCAGTAGGATAGATTTCTTCTAAATCTTCACCTGTTATAGGTAATTCATCCCAAGTAGTTTCTTCTTTTCCACTAAAATAGTTAAGATTAGGATATCTTTCTTTTAGTTCATAGATTACCATTCCAGATTGACGACCAAAGTCTCCAAAGTGAACATCAGAGATTACTTCCTTACCAAGATGTCTTGCAAGTCTTTTTAAAGCTTCACCAATATTTGCACTTCTTAGATGTCCTACGTGAAGAGTTTTAGCGATATTCGCACCACCATAGTCAATGATAATTCTGTTTTCGTTAAGTTTTTCCACATCTTTTGTGGAACTCTTAAAAACTTTTTCCAGATATTCTGTTAATAACTCATCCTTAAAACTTAAGTTAATAAAACCTGCTCCTGCAATATTAATATCTTTAAAATACCCTGTTTCTTCTAAACATTTAACTAAATCTTCCGCGATATCTCTTGGTGATTTATGCATTACTTTGGCAAGTTTCATCGCATCATTTATTTGATAGTCTCCTAACTCTTTTTTACCACTTGTTAATAGTTTTACTTCATCAAGCGGAATATTATTTTCCTTAAACTTATTTAATATATCTTTTTCAACAGTATTTAAAAAATTCATAGTTTTCCTCCCTCTATATCAATTCTTCATCTTTTAGATAATCTTCTAGATATTTATCTTTCTCTAAAATAACTAAAGGACAGTTATAGTCTTCTTTTTTATAACTCCAAGTATCAAAATACCTCATAACTAGATTAATTAATTCTTGACTATTACCACGGCTTTTATATCTTTCTAACAGTATTTCTTTAGATCCTTTACTTGGTAAGACAAAAGTATAGTTTATATTATTTTGTTCTAATATGTTTCTAATATCAGGTGAAGATGCTACTAAAATGACATCATACTTATTAGAAGTTTCTTTTATTGCATTTATAAAATTATTAGGCCAGTTAGGATTAACTTTTCTATTAGGTATTTCTTTTAACTTCTCGTAATCTTCCTTTTTTACATTAGTATAATCAAAGCGATATGGACTGCTTTGTAAATCTAAAACATTTGGATATTTTTTACCAACGTAGGTCTTTCCTAGTCCTGCAAAGACACTAAATACTTTAGCTCTCATAGTACTCTCCATTCTACCTTAAACTCATGTTTAAAGTCATTACCTTCAATTTCATATATTACTTCAAAAGATTCTCTATCTTTATTTATCTTAAATGTCTTCATAGGAACAAAACCTGTTTGTTTTAAATCTTTTAGAAATACTTCAAAATTAGTTTTTTCGTTTTCCACAAATTTATAACTTAAAATAGTATCTTCTGTTTCCCTTAACATAATATTATCATCTAAGAAAATAGTTAGAAGTGCTTTATCATCTTGATACTGGATTAAGTTTTTATTTTTATCGAAAGTTCCTTTACCTTCAAAAGGCAATTCTTCATCTTTATTTTTTATTTTTGATTTTATAAATACATCTTTCATAGAGATTCTCCTTTTTCTGCTAAGATTATAACAAAAAACTATTAAAGTTACAACTTATTTGTTTGAACTTGGATTTTTTGGACATGATATATAAAGAAAGGATGATTTTGTTTATGAAAGTTTTAAAGAAGTGTTTGAAAATATTTATAATTCTTATTGGACTTTTTATCGTTGGTAATATCTGTGTTTATACTTATGCTAAATTAAGTCCTAAGATTGAGATAAAGAATGCTAATAGTTTTATGCTTTTTGATAGTAATAATGAAGTTTTTTTTCAAGGAAGTGGTTCTAGGGAATGGATTAGTCTTGATGATATTTCTCCATATTTGATAGAAGCGACAATAAATACTGAAGATAAAAACTTTTATAAACATATTGGTTTTGATTATCTTAGAATATTAAAGGCAATGGCTGTTAATATAACTAGTGGTACTACTAGTCAAGGGGCAAGTACGATTACGCAACAGTATGCTAAAAACTTGTTTTTAGATTTTGATAAGACTTGGAAAAGAAAATGGGATGAGATGTGGTATACAATAGAAATAGAGTCTCATTATAGTAAAGATGAGATACTTGAAGGTTATCTAAATACTATTAATTATGGTCACGGTAAATATGGAATAGAAACTGCTAGTAAATATTACTTTGGGAAGAGTGCTAAAGATTTAACTTTAGCAGAAGCTGCTATGCTTACTGGTATTCCTAAGTCTCCTAGCAATTATTCTCCTTTTGTTAATTTAGAGAAAGCGACACAGAGGCAACAGATGATTCTTAAGAATATGTATGATGATGGTGTTATTAGTGAAGCGGAATATAATAAGGCTCTTGATGAAGAGTTAAAGTTTATAGGTGAAGAAGCGGAAGATGAACTTGAGAGTGTTATGTATTATCAAGATGCTGTTATTGAAGAGTTAAAAAGTCTTAAAGAAATACCTGAATCATTTCTAGAAACTGGTGGTCTTAAAGTCTATACTAGTCTTGATATGGATGCTCAAAAAGAATTAGAAGAAACTGTTAAAAATACTATGCCTGATAGTGATTTAGAGACTGCTAGTGTAATGGTTAATCCTAATAATGGTAGAGTTATCGCTTTAGTTGGTGGTAAAGACTATAGTAAATCGGAATTTAATAGGGCTGTTAATGCTAAAAGGCAGGTAGGTTCTACAATGAAAGCTTTCCTTTATTATGCTGCCTTAGAAAATGGATTTACGGCTTCTACTACTTTTACTAGTGAAGAGACTACTTTTACTTTTAATAATGATCAAACTTATTCACCACAGAACTATAATGGTACTTATGGAAATAAACCTATTTCTATGGCCACTGCTATTGCATATTCTGAAAATATTTATGCTGTTAAAACTCATATGTTTTTAGGAGAAGATACTCTTGTTGATATGGCTAAGAGACTTGGTATTACTTCTAAACTTGATGAGGTGCCTTCTCTTTCTCTTGGTACTAGTGAAATTGGTATGTTAGAAATGGCTGGGGCATATGCTACTTTTGCAAATGAAGGATATAAAGTAACACCACACTTTATTACAAAAGTTGTAGATAAAGAAGGTAATGTTTTATATGAAGCGGATGAAGAGAAAGAACTTATACTTAATTCTAGTTTAACTTTTATTTTAAATAATTTGTTAACTGCTACATATGATGCTAATTTTATTGACTACAACTATCCTACTGCTGTTAATCTTGCTAGTAGAATGACTCATAAATATTCTTTAAAAAGTGGTACTACTAATACTGA
>CALVIP010000042.1 GCA_944331715.1 uncultured Bacilli bacterium | reverse complement strand
TATCTCCTAGAAAGGAGATTGATATTATGAATAGAAAAGATTTATTAATAGTCTCTTTAATCATAATTATCCTTTTACTTATAAAGTTATTATTTTTAGCGATATAAATAAAAGCCACCTAACTCACAACTGTTGAATTAGGGGCTAATCCATAATATAAAAATTTGGAGGTCCACTCAACATGGGAATATTAAGTGTTCCTTTTAATATTGTATGAAAATTTTTCTTACATATACATCATATCATAAGTATTACATTTATGCAAATTTATTTTTTTATAACTAATGATACATCTTTAAAGTAATAATTTAATATCTGTTTATAGTTATAACCTAATTCGGCTAGGTTATCTGCTCCTATAATACTAAGACCTAAACCACTACCTATTCCTCTTGTTATGAAAGTAAGATAATTTTTCTTAATAATTATAGTAATATCTGTTGAAGGTAAATCTAAATAGACTGCTAGACTTCTAGCATCTATTTTTCTTTCTCCTAAGTCTAACTCTTTTATTCTATTAGAGTTACTGATACTAGTAATCTTTATATTAAAATTATCACTTTTTAGATTTAATTTTTCTTTAAACTCTTTAATACTGTAGTCTTTTCTTTGTAAATAGTTAGGGTATGCTAAGTCCCAGAGACTTTCTTTTTTTACAGTGTAAGGAATATTTTTATCTTCTTCGGTATAACCATTACTAACTAAGTGAGTAAAACATTTGATGGGTTTCCTATTATTAATTAAATACTCGCCATTAGTTTCATCAATTACTTTGTTAAATATCCCAAACTTTGATTTGTATGTTTCAGGATAAGTAACCTTATAATAATTATAGTTATGATAAGATAAAGATAGTTTATTTATATCTAAATAATTATTATTTAAATTATAAATTATTTCTCCTCTATATAAGACTGTTAAAGATTTTAGAGTTTCTTCTCTTAAAGAAATATTTATATTACTGAATAATAAACTTAATAGTAGTTCTTTTATAGTCATTTTCTCTTTAGTATTAAGAGTGATTAAATAATCATTTAAGTAAGTCTTGTTATTTTCGATAGTAATCATTTTAGTACTAATACCATTTACAATAAAAACAATTTTATTACCATTAAATTTAATATCATGAGTAACTAAATAACTTCTAGCTTTCTTTTCTAAGTTATCTTCCTCTAAATCTTCACCAAATTCATAATCAACATTTAAATATAAGTATAATACTTCTTCATTGTTACTTCTTGCAATTTTATAACTTTCTAACATATTATCACCTATTTATATAGTGATATGTTAGATTTAATTCTATTCAAAAAATTGTAATTTATTTTTGTTATTACAATTTTTTCCTGTTAGGTATGAGTAATTTTTAAAGACATTCTTTAAATTAATCTTTTTAGTGTCTTTTAAATAACTATTAACATCAGTGATAATCTTTTTAGATTCTTTTAGAGCGATAGAATATAGTTCAATAAAAGATTCATTATGTTTTTCACGTTTTAGACATGGATGAATCCAGGTACTATGATTTGAATTTAAATAATTATATTCATCTTTTAGTGGAGTATGATAAGATATTGCTTGGAATTTAAAAGTCTTATCACTAGTAAATTTATCTACTGTCTTATAACAAAACATTTTTATTCCATATTTATCATATCTTAAATACTTTAAGGCTTTGTACATATCTTTTAATGATTTGTAATAATATTTAGAAAAGTCATTAAAATTAAAAGTCTCTTTAAAAGCATAATCTATTACTTCTATTAACTCTTTTGAGAATGGTTTTAAGTCAAAAGTAAAATCATAGAATTTAAAACTATATGGTGTTATGAATTCTTTTTGTTTAATCATGTAATTATCTAGAAAGTTTTCCATATATTCATGTTTATTTCTATATTTGTAAGTATTAGGATTACTTTCGTCTACTATACCTGTTTTATAAATTATATATGGATGAAGCTTAGAGTCTAGACAGTAATGAGCGATAAAGCCATAGAGAAAAGCCATTACTTCACTATTTTGATAATAATTATTATACTTTATATAATTGACTAAATTAATAAAAAAATCTCTTGATTTATTAGTATGAAAATATCCTTGAAAGTCTCTTATATGTTTATCTTTCTTCTTAAGTAGATTATAAAAAATAAAAGAATCTGTACTTTGGGAGAACATTCTTAATCTCTTTTTTTCATCCATTAATAACTTTTTTAGACCAATAGGAAGTATGTCATAAAGGTCATTTGCAAAGTAAGCATGAGTAACAGTTGCAGGCATAGTTTAAAATCAATCCTTTCTACTTTTTAAAGTATAACATAATTTTTCATTAAATTATCATATTTTTTACATAATTTTTGTGATATAATCTATTCTAGGTGAGGAAGAAGATGATAGATAAGCAGTTTAAGAATCTTGAAGAACAAATAGAAATACTTAAATATAAGGGTATGACTATTACAAATGAAGAATATACTAAGAAGATATTACTAAGAGAAAATTACTTCTTTATATCTGGTTATAGATATCCTTTTATGAGAAGTATGACTGATAAACATTTCTTAGATGGGGTTACTTTTGAAGAAATGTATAGTTTATTTCTTTTTGATAGAGCGATTAGAAATGTGTTCTTTAAGTATTTACTTGTTATTGAAAATAACTTGAAATCTATATTTTCATATCAGTTATCTAAGAAATATGGATATAAAGAGAAATATTATTTACGTAATAAGAACTTTACTAGTGATAAGAGTAAACAAAAACAAGTAAATGATTTGATTAAAAAGATGAAAAGACAAATTAGAATTAATGGAAGTCAACATACAGCGACTGCTCATTATATGTCTAATTATGGTTATGTTCCACTTTGGATTTTAGTTAAAGTTTTATCTTTTGGAATAGTTGGAGAATTATTTTCAATAATGAAATATGATGATCAAGTAAATATTTGTAAGATTTATAATATACCATTAGATGAGTTTAGTAATTATTTACCAATACTTTCTAATTATCGTAATTTGTGTGCTCATGAAGATATTTTATATGAAAATAGAACACAGAAGAAAATTAAAGGAACAAAGTTTCATGAATTACTTGGTTTAGAAAAAGATGATGAAGGGTACTATACTAAAGGAACTAATGATTTATTTGCACTTCTTATTATAATGAAGAGAATGTTAAGTTATGATGAATTTAAAGATATGTGTTTAGAGTTAGAAAAGAGAATTGATAATCTTGAATATAATTTGCATAGTATTAAAATAGATAAAATATTGGATAAAATGGGATTTCCTAGTAATTATATGGAACTTGCTAATATTGAGAGGAGAGATGTAGATGAGTTCAGAGAGAATTAAAGAAGCGGTACTTATAATTGTATCTTTTGTAATAGGAGGTGTTTTAACCTTTGTAATTATAGGGGGAGATGATTTAATTAGTAATAATAGCTCTAGTACAAATAGTGGTTTAACTTGTAGTTCAGCTGATTGTACTAAAGTAGTTGTAGATGAGTCTGGTATTAGTGAAGCGGTTGAGAAAGTTTATGATGGAGTATTGATGGTTCGTAATTATCAAAATGATGAAGTAGCTTCTACAGGTACTGGGTTTGTTTATAAAATAGATGGTGATAATGCTTATGTTATGACTAATCAACATGTTGTAGAAGGTGCTGATAGGGTAACTTTAATTACTTCAAATGATGAAGAGATAGAAGGAGAAGTATTAGGAGGAGATTCTTATGTTGATATTGCAGTTGTTAGAATTAAAAGTTATGATGGTATAAAAGCTTTACAACTTGGAAATAGTGAAAATGCTAACTTAGGTGATTTAGTATTTACTATTGGTAGTCCTTTAGGTTATGAATATAGAGGTAGTGTTTCTACAGGGCATTTAGCAGGTAAAGATAGATTAGTTAGTGTTAGTACAGATAGTAATACTAGTGGTAGTGATTGGGTTATGAAAGTATTACAAACTGATGCAGCGATTAATCCAGGGAATAGTGGAGGACCTTTAATGAATACTAATGGTGAAGTTATTGGGGTTATTTCTATGAAACTTGTACAAACTGAAGTAGAAGGTATGGGATTTGCTATTCCTATAGAATATATTAATAGTAAGATAGAAACTTTAGAAAAAGGAGAATCTATAGAGTGGCCACTTCTTGGTGTATCTATGATTAATGTTAGTGATGCTAAAGGGTCTTATAGATATAATTTTGATATTCCTAATGATATAGATAGTGGAGTTGTTGTTGCAGGAATTGAAGAAGGTAGTGGAGCGGCTGATTCTGACTTAAAAGAAGGAGATATTATTACTAAACTTAATGGTGAGGAAGTACAAGATTCTGCATATTTAAGATATGAACTTTACAAATATTCTGTAGGTGATACAATAGAGATAACTTATATAAGAGATGGAAAAGAACATACAACTAAAGTTGTATTGACTAGTAGTAATAGTAGTAATCAATCATAGAAAGATGGGGATTTTATGGATAAGTTATTGCCTAATATGGTTATTTTAGAAAAAGAAGAAAGAGAGGCTCTTCCTTCTTTTTGTAGTTTTATTAATGATAATAAAGATAGTTTAAGTGATTATCAAAAAGGAATTGTAGTAGATTATATTATTAGTAATGTAGCTTTTTGTAATGTAAAAACTTTAAATAGTGGTATTTATAATATGTTAAGAAATTATTTAATGGATAATATAGGAGATATTAGTTTTAATCTTTATGGTAATTCTATTAGAGAGATAACTTTAGGTAATATTAAAGCAGGACCTTTATTTAGTAGTAATTTTAGTAATGAAGAGTTATCTGATAGATATTTAAGTGGTAAGAATTGTTGTGGTGTTTTACCTAATAGAGATAATATGAAGAAATTATTTATAGGCTATGGTAATAAGAACTTATATAGTGATGATATAGGACATGGTGATAATGATTATAAAAATGCTCATATAGGAGAGTTTTACTTTAATTTAGATAGTATTTTAAAAGATGTAGATAATCCTTATATATTTAGATTTATTGATCATTATGATGATTTGCAAATAGAGGTATTATCATTTGATAAAGAAGGAAATCTTATAGATAGTGATATTTATGTTGATTATTTAGAAAGTTTAGATGGTATTAATTATAAAGTAGTAAGACAGATGCATAATGAATTAGAAGATTTAAATAGTTTACATGGAAGATTAAAATAGTTATTGCATTAGTAAACTTTCTTGTGATAATATTAAGTTAACAAGAATAATAGAAGTGGAGGTATAGATATGGCTAATTCAATTTATCAGGGTAAAATAAATCGTCAATTCTGGGGTAAATTAATTCGTCAATCTGAAAAATTCCCAAAAACTTCAGGTTTACAATATGTTACCTGGGGGGGGGTTAACCCTAATATAAGTAATAAAATTACTTTCTTTCATTATGATATAAGAGCAGGATAGTATTATTCTGTTCTTTTTGATGGTGTGAGAAAAATAATAAAGGAGAGAAGTGAAAGATGAAGAAAAAAGAAAATATTATAATAATAGTAGTGTTAGTAGTAATGATACTAGCGATAGTAGGAGTAAGTTATGCTGCTTTTAGTTTTAGTAGAACAGGTAGTAAAGTAAATACCATAACAACAGTTTCTACAATACTCTAGGTAGTTTAGATAAAACAATTACGACTATCTAATCAATAAATCACTATATT
>CALVIP010000041.1 GCA_944331715.1 uncultured Bacilli bacterium | reverse complement strand
TCTCTAGCAAAGAGCCAGTAGTTAGCCTTGGAGCCGAAATCGTGAGACTAGGTTTAAGCGTAGGTAAACAAGAATTCGAGCCGTAATGCGAAAGAGTGAAGTTATTGAGCCTCGTTAAAGAATAATTAAGTAGATGCAGATGTGGTCACCTACACAGTATGCAATATCGGTAATATCGTTAGTGCGAGATATTATGAGAAATCTACCGGGGTCTTTAGGACATGGCGAGTTTTACATAGTTATTATATACGTACCTGAGAGGACTTATATATTCCTAAGTCTAAAGGGTTTAAAACACCAATAGTAAAGGGTAATGAATATGCAAGGACTTGGTTAACCCAAGATATTCAAAAGATATATAAGTAGTCGGACTAGTCCATAGTAGTGATGAAATGAGTAACGACCATGGAGCGAAGGGACTAGCATATAAATTGCCTAATATATGAAATAATCTCTTATGCATGACATAACGAAGAAGTATAAAATGATTATATTAGATATGTTGAATAATTTATATGAAGAGCCTATTGCCTTAGTAGGGCACGATGGGTTCTGTGAGGGGCACTGAGGCAAGCCTTTCACTAAGAAAGAAAGAGAGGTGTAGTCGAGACGTGCCTACTCGACATAAGAATGAAATATTTAGCGATAGGACATGCATCTTATGATGTTACTTTTAGGGTTGACAAATATCCTATAGAAAATACTAAACAGAGGGTAGGTAAACATATTGATTGTGGAGGAGGACCTGCTAGTAATGCAGGATACTTGTTAGCATTATGGGGATGTGATGTAGCATTTCAAGGTGTAGCAGGGAATGATTATTATGGTAAATTAATAAAAGCAGAGTTTAACAGTGTAGGAGTTGATACTACTTACTTAGAATTAGTTGATAACTTTAATACTGATCTTAGTATTATTTTAGCGAATGCTACTAATGCTAGTAGAACAATACTAACTAGTAAAGATGATGTTGTTCCTAAATGTAGTATTCCTAATGACAATAAATATGATGTTATCTTAGTAGATGGTGAAGAAGAAGAGATGAGTAAGAGTGTTCTTCTTAATAATAAATCTGCTATTAAAATAATTGATGCTGGTAGTTTTAAACCTAGTACAGTTAATTTATGTCCATTTGTGGATTATCTTGTTTGTTCTAAAAACTTTGCTCTAGATTATACTAAATTAGATTATGATGGAAGTGTTGATAGTCTTATAAAAATTCATGAGAAATTAACTAATGATTTTAATAATACTGTTGTTATAACTCTAGAAGATAAAGGATGTTTTACTAAAATAGATGATACTTATAAACTAATTCCTAGTGTAAAAGTAGAATCAGTAGATACAACAGGAGCGGGGGATATCTTTCATGGAGCCTTTACATATTTTATAACTCACGGTTATAATCTAGAAGATACTTGTCGTCTTTCTAATTTAACAGGAGCGCTATCTACTTTAAGAGTAGGAGGACGTTATTCTATGCCTAAGTTAGAAGCTGTTTTAGAAAGAAGGAATCTTATTGATACTATCTAGTTATCCTAAAATAGATTTACATGGTATGGATAGAGAATATGCTATTTTTAAAGTAAAAGAGTTTATAGATGACTGTTATAAACTAAAATACGAGAATATAGTTATTATTCATGGTATTGGAAAAGGAATATTATCTAAAGCAGTTTTTAACTATTTAAAAAATGATAAACGTGTGTTAGAATATAAAATAGATTTTATGAATCCTGGTTGTACACTTGTACGGCTCAAATTTGACAATTCTTAAGTTTTGTGGTATAATATGCCCAAACTTAAGGAAAAGGGGGATTAAGTTATGTATACAGAAGAAAATGCTAGAGGACGTTTTCCATTTCGTGATATTTTATTAAAAGCTATTGTAGTTATAATTTTTTTAGTTTTAATTATATTTATTATTACTAAACTAACTAATCCTACTAATAGTAATAAAAAATCTAGTTCAGAATATGATAAAGTATTTAGTGCAAACTTAGAATCAATGGAAAATGCGGCCTTTGAATATTTTACAAAAGATAGATTACCAAAAGAAGTAGGAGATAATACAGAACTAACATTAAGAGAGATGGTTAATTCTAATTTTCTAGAAGCATTTACTGATGCTAATGGTAAGTCATGTGATGTTAATGAAAGTTATATTAGACTTACTAAGAATGATAATGATTATACTTTAAGAGTTAATTTAAAATGTGAAGATAAAGAAGACTATTCTTTACAAAAAGTAGGAGAATACAGCTATTGTGATAAGACTATTTGTAAGAGGGATAGTAGTAAAGAAAAAGATAATAAGAAAGAAGAAGAGACTGAAGTTACTAAAGAAGTAGATATTACAGAAGATACTACTAATGACAGTAGTAATTCTAGTACTAATGGTTCTGCTACTAATAATAGTGGTTATAATAATAGTAGTAACAGTAATACTGGTAGTACAAATAATAATCCACCAGCACAATCAAATGAAAATCAAAAGACAACAATGTATGAATATATGAAAGTTACTAATCCAACATTTTCAGCTTGGAGTAGTTGGAGTAGCTGGGCTCGTAATAGTAATAGATATAGTGCTATTAAATGTAATAATACAGATGCAAATTGCCTAAAAGAAATTCAACTATATTCAAGAAAAGAAAAAGTTGGTACTGCTAATGGGAAACCAGTTTATGCTACTGTACATTATTATAGTAGTAGAACTAGAACTTTATTAAGTAGTGGTAGTACTGATACTAAATGGAGTACTTATAACGATACTAATTTATTAAATCAAGGATATACCTATACAGGTAATACAAGATAAGGGGGAATTAATATGATGAGTAGTACAGTAATTGGATTTTATAGATGTAAAGATGATGATGGTAATGATTTATATTGTTATGTTACAAAGTCACCATCTGGTAAGATAAATTATTATTTTACTAAAGATAGTGATGAAGCTGCTAGTATGGCTGCAAAGTTTTGTAATAGTAATAACTATAATAAAAATGGTTATAGAAGCGTTATAACTGCTTATCCTGATAGCTTTAATTTAAATTGTAAAGACGTTGATGAGGTTCTTGAAAGAATAAAAAGAGCTAATCCAGATGAAAAAATAAAAGAAGACGATTTTGATGATGCTATAGATGATTATGATAAAGATGAAAACGGTTTCTTTGCTAGGGTTAAAGAGAGAATTTCTAACTCTAAATTTGGAACTAAAGTTAAGAATTTATGGTTTAATAAGAAAGTTAGGAGATTTGCAATTGGTGCCGTTGCTACTCTTACAGTCTTTGGAGTAACTTCTTGGTTAATAAACAAATCTAATGGCCCTACTGCTAATAATAGCAAAGTTGCAACAGTAGATGATACTGATAAGGATACTTTAGATGATGATACTAAAGAAGATGTTTCTATAGGTGTTGCTGATGCTATTGGTAAGATGGTAGATGAAATTAAAAATATGGAAAAAGCAGTTCAAAAAGAAGAGACACAAGTTGTTAGTGCTGGAAGTGCTAATACTTCATCAACTACAGGAACAAATAATTCTAATAATAGCCAAGGTTCATCATCTTCTAATCATGTAGATAGAGAACCAGGAACTGTTGATAATAGTATGAATGGTTTCCAAAATCCTGATGCTAGTCTTGATGATTCTAATAATCAGGGTGGTGACTCTGGAGAAGAAACTGAACAACCTGAAAATCCTTATGATAATATGACGGAAGAAGAAGTTCCAGTTGATAATAATGGTAATTCAGAAGATGAAGATTATAGTCAAGAGATAGATGCTGGAGTGGCTGGCGATGATGAATTAACAGAAGGTGATATTGATTTTGATGAAGGTTATGAAAATGACCCTTCTGTTGATGATGATTATACTTATGATATTAATTATGATACAGATAATTCTTCTGATTATGAAATAATTAATGAAGAGCTTCCTGATCCAAATCAAACTGCAGCAGATGGAAATTATGTTAGCAGTGAAGAAGAAATGAATGTCCAAGAAGAAGCTACTAATGAGGAATCATCAGAAGTTACTGATACAAATACAACTGATAGTCAAGATGTAGTTCCTGTTTATCAAGAAGAAACTGATTATACGGAAACTTCAGTTCCAGTAACTTCTACAGAAGAAACTTCTAACATTACAACACCTAGTACAACAGAAAGTAGTGGTACTGACTTAGAAAGTGCAGTAGATCAAGCGATTGAGGTTATGGCAAGTGGTAATGATGCTTCAATAACTTATGATGTTTCTACAGGACAATATAGTACTGAAGTAACAACTACTAATACTAATATAGAAGAAAATGGTTTAACAAAATAGTTTTACTATTTTCTTTTTCTTTGCTATAATTTTATTATAGTAGAATAATGAGGGATGGTAGTTATGAAGAATTTTGAATTGTTACGTCAATTAAGCGATAATAAAAACGAAATAAAAGACTTTGTAGAAGATACTAATAAAATATTATTAGAAGAGGAAATAACTGCTAAAACGACTTTAGTTAATCAATTATTAGGCCATTATAATCAAATATTAGTAAGAGGACAGGATGCTATTACTAAAGAAGAACTACTTAAAAATACTAATATAATAAAAGAATTGACTGATGAAAAAAATACTATAGAAAATGAATCTGATATAAATAAAAAAGTAGATACTCTTAATCTTATCTATGATACTTTAATTAAATCTTATAAAGAGTTATCTAATATTATATATAATAGTAATAAGTTAGAAAAAGATATTTCAGAATATAATAATTTAGTTGTGAAAGCAAATGAGAATATTACAAAACTAAATACTTTAGATATTCCTAAAAGTAATGAAGAAGAACTATTAATGCTTTATAATTCTATTAATAAAGAAAATATTGAAGCATTAAAAACTTTTATTCAAAAAACAAATTCTCTAATAAGTAATGTAAGTATAGAAAATGATAATAGTAAAGGAGATTATAAAGAAAGAATATTTTCTTTATTTGCAAAGATAAATGATCAGATAATAGATTCTGCTTTTATAAATAATAATAATAACTTAATCTATGCTTTATATACTCTAGAAGATAGTAGTAGTTATTATGCTATTATAAAAGAAGAAAAAGAAATAGAAATACTAAATCAAAGTTTTAGTAATCTTCCTAATTTAGTTTTAACTAAAGATAATATTATAAATACATGTAAAATAATTATTAAAAATGCTGGTATTTATTATGATATTAATGAATATATGAGATATATTGAGAAAAGTTATAAAAATAAGATGACTAAAGAAATAGATGAAGTGATATTAAAATATAAAACTAGATTGCAAGAGTTAGAGAATATTCTTATAACACAATTATCTTTTATAGATGATATCGCTTTATTAGTAAATCATAAACCTTGTAATAAATATCCTAATATTACTTATAATGATGTTAGTATAAATGAATATTTTACTAACTATAATGAAGAAAATGACTCTAAATTAAAAGAAATAGAACGTCTTATTATAGAAGTTTTATTAAATCCTAATATAAAAAGTGAATTTAATACTAAGAGTATCTTAAAGACTTTGTATGATACCAATACTTTATCTTCTCTTACATCTAGTAACTATGTTAAAGAAGATAATACTCCTATTGTTAATACAAGTGATAATATTAGTAATGAATTAGAAGTAACTGGTAATGTTAAAACTAATTATGATAAGATTAAAGACTACTTAAATATGAGAGTAGAAGAGTTAAAACTGCTTGAAAGTAGTCCTAAAATAAATGTAACTATTACTAAAGATGATAATACTATTTTTAAAGATATAAATACAGTCTTAGATTTAAGCACTGCTATATCTATTTGTAATAAAGTCTATAAGAAAGGTCAAGGAGAATATGCTGTTATAGACTATTTAAAGACAGGAAATACTTTAAAATTTACATCTAA
>CALVIP010000040.1 GCA_944331715.1 uncultured Bacilli bacterium | reverse complement strand
GATTATTTAGATAACTATAACGATGAGAAAGATGCTGATGAACAAGTTTTATATACTGATTATGCTTCTTTAATTAGTACACTTTCTGGTAGTATTATGGATGCAGTTACTTATGTTTTGATAGCTTTTTCATCTATTTCACTTGTTGTATCTTGTATAATGATTGTAATTATTACTTATATTTCTGTTCTTGAAAGAACTAAAGAAATTGGTATTTTAAGAGCGTTAGGGGCAAGAGGTAAAGATATAACCCGTGTATTCAATGCAGAAACGTTTATTATTGGTGTATGTAGTGGTGTTTTAGGACTAGTAATTGCTTACTTTTTAACATTCCCTATAAACTCTTTAATAGAGAGTTTAGCAGATCTTCCTAATGTTGCTAATCTTAATCCAGTTCATGCAATTATTCTTCTTTTGATTAGTGTTACTTTAACAGTCTTAAGTGGATTTATTCCATCTAAGGTGGCTAGTAAGAAAGATCCTGTTATTGCTCTTAGGACAGAATAACTTTCATAATTTAGAAAACTTTGCTATAATTAATTAGTAAAGTTTTTTGCCGGCTTAGCTCAGTAGGTAGAGCAACTCATTCGTAATGAGTAGGTCAAAGGTTCGAATCCTTTAGCCGGCACCAAATTGATATTAAGTTTGAATTTTTATGCTTTGTATTTAAATTTTGAAGGTTGTGATTTTATGATTAAACCTGTTATTGGAATAGTTGGTAAACCATCTATGGAAAGTGATATGTGGCATTATATGGAGATTTGTGATGACATTAGATATGCTCTTATAAAAAATGGGGCTTTAGCTGTAGGGATTCTTCCAACTGATAAAAAAAATTATTTTAAATATGATGATGATTTAGATAACTTTAGTTTATCTAATGATGAAATACAGGATTTAGAAAATTTGATTGAAAAATTTGATGGTATAATTTTACAAGGTGGTTTAGTTAGCAATAAATATGAGGAAGAAATAGCAGAGATTTGTATAAAAAAAGATATTCCTATTATAGGAATATGTGCTGGATTTAATAACTTAATAAGGGCATTAGGGGGAAAAGTTTATCGGTCTGATAATACATTTCATAATCAATTTGGTTCTAAAATTGCTCATGAAGTGGATATATTTGAAGATTCTAAACTTTTTAGTATTTTAAAAGCTAAGAAATTACTTGTTAATAGTATTCATAATTATGTTGCAAAAGAAGAAGATATAAAAGGATATAAAATTGTTGCAAAGTGTCCAGTAGATAATACAGTAGAGGCAATAGAATTAGAAAAGAAAAGATTTGTAATGGGGATAAAATGGCATCCAGAATTAATGGATAATATGAATTCAATATTTGAAGAATTTGTTAAAGAATGTAGTAATAAGTATGAATGATAATTAATATAAAACTAGTTGTTTAGATTAATTACAAGAAAATAGATGGTAAAGAAGTCATTTTTTCTTTAGACAAGTTAGGAGGAGTTTTTATGAATAGAGAAATAGTATTGGAGACAAATAGAATTAATTTTACTAATGTCTCTTATGATTTGATAGATGAATATTTGAATTTATTTAATAATCCTAATATAAAGAAATTTATTACTGCTGATCCTAATCCATATACTTATGAAAATAGATTTTTGTATGTGAAAGAAGCTTTGGAGACTGATACTTTGATTATATTGTCTATGTTTGATAAACAAAGTGGTCGCTTTATTGGAAATATAGATTTTGATAACATAACTTCAGATGATGCAGAGATTGGTATCATTATAAATGAAGAGTTTCAAAATAATCATTATGGATTGGAAGCACTTAAAAGATTTATAGAGTATGGTTTTGATGAGTTAAAATTAAAGGAAATTTATTTGGGTGTTTATTCTAATAATGATAGGGCAATTCATTTATATAAAAAGCTAGGTTTTATTACTTATAAAGTTGAAGAAAAGGTTGCAATTATTAATGGAGAAAGTGTTGATAATATATACATGAAATTACATAAATAATAATTTTTTATTTTTCTTTGGTTGAAAAGATGAGTCCCTCATGTTATTATAATAAATGAAGAATAAAAGGATAAAAGTGTGAAAGGCGGTGTTTTATGGATATTGTTATTGAGTTTTTTAGGGATACGTTAGATGGTCCTTTTTATATCGTTTGGGTAGTGGTTTTAGTTATTCTTATTTTTGCTTGTATTGGTTATTTAGCAGAGAAAGGTATTAAGAATAAAAAAGAGAAAGAAAAATATGCTACTGTTAGGGATGCTAATAATACAGAAGTTGTTCAAGAGGCTGTAGTTAGTGAATCTGTTAATACTACACAAGTTACTAGTACTCCTGTTACTACACCAATTAGTGAGGCTATTACTAATGATTCAACAGTTGAAGAAGTTCCAACTAGTGATGTTGGTATTACTCAAAATAGTGTTGCTAATGAGTCAGATGTTCAAGCTGTTAATAGTAGTATTAATACTACACCGACAGTTAGCGAAGTTACAACTGCACCAGTAGAGAATGTTAATACTACTGTTCCTCAAGTAGAAGAGGTTAATGCAACTGTAGTACAACCAGTAGAGGTATCACAACCTAATAATGTAGTTACACCTACTGTTGTTAGTCCACCGATTGAACCAACTACTAATGTAGTTAATAGCCCATCTAATGAAGTTAATAATGTAGTGATTCCTACTATTAATCAAGATGGAAATAATAATACAGTTTAGAAACAGTTAGGAGAGATTTTATGGTTATTACTGTTACAAGTGTTTTGACAATTTTAAGGAAAATTGTCGATATATCGATTGTTTGGTTAATGTTTTATATAATTTTAAAAAATATTAGAAATAGTGTTAAACTTACTCTTTTATTTAAGGGAGTTATAATTATCATTGTTCTTAAAATAGTTAGTGATTTGTGTGGTTTTACAACTGTAGGATTACTTTTAGAATATGTAATTATGTATGGACCACTTGCCTTAATTGTAATTTTTCAACCAGAGATTAGAAATATTCTTGAACAATTAGGTAGAAATCAATTATTAGGACGACATAAAGTACTTACTGTTGATGAAAGAGAAAATTTAGTATATCAATTAACACAAGCGATGGATTATTTAAGGAAAAACAAAATTGGAGCTTTAATTGTATTAGAGCGTGATATTAGTTTAGGTAATTATATAGATAAAGCTAAGAAGTTATATGCAGACTTATCAAGTGATTTATTAATTGCAATATTTTATGAAGGTAATCCTTTACATGATGGAGGAGTTATTATTCAAGGAAATAGAGTAACTTGTGCAGGGGCAGTATTTCCTACTAGTAGTAGTACTAAGATAAATAAAAGACTTGGTACTAGACATAGAGCTGCTCTTGGTATTGCTGAAGAGACTGATGCTATTGCTTTAGTAGTATCAGAAGAGACAGGAAGACTTTCAGTTGCTATTAAAGGAGAACTTTTCTATAATATGTCACTTGATGATGTTAGAATGATGTTAATAAATGAATTAAAGCCTAAGACTGTTAGTGAATACGATGAAGATGAAATAGAAGAGGAAGAGATATATGAAGAAGATAATTAGAGGTATTGGAAAACTTTTTCGTCATATAGGTGCATTCTTTGATAAGTGGTTAATTACTCCTATTACTAAGTTAGTTTTAAAAATTATAGATTTTTCTAAGAGTAATAGTAAAGGTTTAGAACGACTTATGGGAAAGAAACAGACCTTAATAGTTATAAGTCTAATCTTGGCTTTAGCAGTTTTCTTTATTATAGATAGTGAAGGTAATACTTTAGTAGATCAATATGCTGAAATACTATATGACCAAAAAGTAACTGCTACTTATAATGAAGAAGCTTATGTAGTAGAAGGTTTACCTGATAGTGTAGATATAACTTTAGTTGGACAAAAAAGACATATCTTTTTAGCTAAACAATCTCCTAGTGGTGGAGTTACAGTTGATTTAACTGGGTTAAAACCTGGTCAACATAAAGTTACACTTAAATATACACAGCAATTAAAATCAATAGATTATAGACTTGATCCATCTACAGTAACTGTTACTATATATGATAAAGTTAGTGCTACTAAATCACTTACTTATGATGTGTTACATAAAGATAATTTAGATACTAAACTAAATATAGATAGTGTAGAACTTGATAGAAGTGAAGTAATAGTTAAAGGTGCTGAATATAAACTTGATAAAGTTGCAACTGTTAGAGCTTTAGTAGATGTAGATGATTTCCCTACTCAAGAAGCAGGAGAAATAACTCTTGAAAACGTTCCACTTGTTGCATATGATGCTAATGGTAAGACTGTGGATGTAGAGATAGTTCCTAAAACTGTAACTGCTAAAGTAACTATTTCAAGTCCATCTAAAGAAGTACCTATTGAAATTGTTCCTAAAGGAGATCTTGCTTTTGGTAAAGCGATTAGATCACTTAGTAGTAATATAGATAGTGTTACTGTTTATGGTAGTGAGGAAGCTTTAGATAAGTTAGATTCATTAGAAGTAGAAGTTGATGTTACAGGTCTTGAAGATGATAAAGAATATACTGTTACACTTAAACGTCCTAATGGTATTACTGAGATAAGTGAGAAAACTATTACAGTTAATGTAACACTAGATGATTCTACAACAAGAGAAATAGATAATGTTTCTATTGCAACAGAAAATTTAGATTCTGCTTATAGAGTTCAAGCATTGTCTGAAGAGGATAGTAGAGTTACAGTAGTTGTTACTGGTAGTAAATCTATTATTGATAGTATAGATTCATCTACTATATATGCTTATGTTGATTTAGATGGTTTAGGTGTAGGAGAACATGAAGTTGAAGTTAAAGTTAGAGGAGACGATGTAAAACTTAATTACACACCTAAGACTAAGAAAGTTAAAGTTAGAATAACTGCTAATAATTAAAAGAGACTCAAATTTTGAATCTCTTTTTAATTATGATGGTCTAAACGATCAAATAGAATACTTATATCAATTAGACCTGCTATACCTATTATAATATAGACTAGTCTTGCAAGTAGTTCATCGCTACCTCCAAATAGAGATGCTACTAAATCTACTTCAAATAAACCTACTAATGCCCAGTTTATCGCTCCTATTATAATAAGCACTAAGCATATCTTTTTTAATGTTTCCATAATTCCTCCTCTTTTAAATTTATTACATTCATATAATGGACTAAATTCCTTTGTTTTATTCATGAATATTAAGTTATTTTTTTTAATATAATTAAATAGAGAAAGATAGAGGTGATTTAGTTTTGAAAAAATTAAGCTTAGCTTTATTAGTTATAGTTTGTTTTTTAGTTACTGGATGTGGAAAAAATAGTGAGAGTGATATCTTGTCTGATTTAGATAAAAAAGTTAATGACTCTAAAGGATATGTTATGACTGCTACACTTGAAGTTTTAAATAATGATGATATATATAACTATGAAGTAGAAACTGCTTATAAAAAAGATGATTATTATAAAATAACACTTACTAATACTTCTAATAATCATGAACAAATAATTTTAAAGAATGATGATGGAGTGTATGTTTTAACACCTAGTTTGAATAAGAGTTTTAAATTTCAAAGTGATTGGCCTTACAATAATTCTCAAGTTTATTTGTTACAGTCTATAATAAGTGATTTAGAAAATGATGATAAGAGAACTTTTAAAAAAGATGATAAGAACTATGTTTTTACTAGTAATGTAAATTATCCTAATAATAGAAATTTAACTAGTCAGAAAGTTACTTTTGATAATGATTTGAATCTAACTGAAGCGATTGTTTTAGATAGCGATGATGTTCCTAATATGACTTTAAAGGTAAAAGATATTGATTTTAGTCCTAATTTTAAAAATAATTATTTTGATTTAGAAGAGATAATGAGTACTATTAATTTAGAAGAAGAGGCAGTAGAAACTAGTGCAATTGATGATACTATATATCCTATGGTTCTTCCTGAAGGAACTAAGCTTACTAATGAAGAGAAAGTTAGTATGACAGATGGAGAGAGAGTTATTCTTACATTTAGTGGTGATAAACCTTTTATACTTGTAGAAGAGACTGTAAGTACGATGGATGAGTTTACTGTTATACCAACGATGGGAGAGCCTGCTATGTTTATGGATAGCTTGGGAGTACTTTCTGATAATTCTATTAACTTTACAAGTGGTGGTATTAATTATTATTTAGTAAGTGATGTTATGAATCAAGATGAACT
>CALVIP010000039.1 GCA_944331715.1 uncultured Bacilli bacterium | reverse complement strand
TCTAATACACAGACACAACTATTAGTTGTACCTAAATCAATACCAATTATTTTACTCATTTATATCCTCTCCTTCTTCATTATTATCTTTATTATCATTATTTTCTTCTTCTAGTTTATTTACTCTAACAGAAGCAGGTCTAATAACTCTATCCTTAAGACGATATCCTTTAAGTAATACTTCAAGGACTTCTCCATCTTTAAAGTCTTTATCATTATCAGTCATTAAAGCATCCATTGTATTAGGATCAAACTCTTTATGCTCTGCTTCTATTTCTTCTAAACCATATTTCTTCAAGACATCATCAAAGCTAGCATACATCATCTTAAATCCTTTCAAGAATTTAGATAATTCATCACTTAAATCATTATCATCAAGTCTAATAGCTCGTTCAAAGTTATCTAATATTAGAATAAGTTCACTAATCAAATCTTGATTAGCATATTTTAATCTATTAGTAACTTCTTCTTCTTTTCTTTTACGATAATTAATAAGCTCTGCTTGATGATATCTAATTTTATCGTTTAACTCACTTATTTCTTTATCTTTACTAGCAAGTTCTTCTTTTAATTTTTTTATCTCTTCATGATGTTTATCTTTTTTCTTAGACTTATCTTTACATTCACAAGTCTTATTTCCATCTTTTTTACAATTACACTCATGATTTTCAAGAGTCTCTTTTACTTCTTCTTCCTTAGTTTCCATCTATTCACTACCTTTCTATATTTTCTTTTAAGTACTCTAAGATACTAACAACTCTATCATATTCCATTCTCTTAGGTCCTATGATAGCAAGTGTTCCTTCTTCACTATCAGTCTTAAAGTTAGTCTTAATAATTGTAACATCATCATCAAGTTTATTTTCACTACCTATATAGACTTCAATATTATTAGAGTCATCTTTCTTAATTTCCTGAAGTATTTCTTTATCATCCAGTTTCTTAAACAAATCTCTAATCTTATCAACATTATCAAACTCAGGTTGTTCCAAGAACTTAGTTCTACCTACAACATTAATATCAGTATTAGTAATATCATTAAAGACATTATAAATAGCATTATATAGTTGTTGATGCCCTTCTACATATTTAGAGATAATAGGTTTAATCTCAAACTCTAACTTAGTACTAACTTCATCAATAGGTGTACCTACTATTAGGTTATTGATAAGTTCTACTGTCTTTTTAATATCTTTAGGACTAACATTATCTAAGGTAATATTTTTATGTTCTACTTTACCTTTATCAGTAACTACTATTACTATTAAATGGTTAGCATCAAGTGGTACAACTCTAACTTCTTTAAGTAAGTTCTCATGACTCGCTTTACCTAATACTACTGCTGTATAAGAAGTCATATCAGAGATAACTTGTAAGCTCTTATTGATACAATCACTTAATTCTAAGGATTGATTATGGAAAATAATCTGTAATTTTAACATTTCTTCTCCATTCATCTTCTTAGCTTCCATTAAGTTATCAACATAATATCTATAGCCTTCCTCACTAGGGACTCTACCACTAGAAGTATGAGTCTTTTCTAGGTAGCCTAAATCTTCAAGACTAGCCATTTCACTTCTAACTGTAGCGCTAGAACACTTAAGCTTTTTACAAAGTTGATTACTACTAACAGGCTTAGCTTGTCTAATATAAGACTCAACAATTAATTTTAATATTTTCTTTTGTCTTTCACTAAGCATAACTACCTCCTGGGCACTGATTAACTAGTTTAATATTTATTTTAGCAATCACATTTTTTTACTGCCAATATCATTATATGTAAAAAGTTAGCACTTGTCAACTCTTTTTGCTAACTTTATTTCTATTTTTTTACAATATATGTTTTTTATTAATATATATTATTGAACGGATAAGGTAAATGGATTTTGTTTAGTTCCATCTCCAGATGTTATTATAACATTAGATTTTAAATTAAATGTTGGTTTAACACCAATTGTACCTGTCATTGTCGCATAAAAAGCGATAGAATGTCCTGGTCTTTCAGCCAAATAAACCGTAGAAGAATCACAAGGAGTTAACATCCAAAATGTTATATTATTATTTTTATTATTAGTCTGCCCAGACATTAATTCCCCCAATCTTGGTAATCCTACTTTAGCTGTTGTCACATAAGTCGTTACAGTATTACTAGTATTATCTATATATTTAGCCAGTCTATAATTAGCACCATCTGCTACTCTTCCCAAATACCAAGTTGTATTTTCTTCTATCAAATTACTATAACCTTCTCCAATAAAATCTAATAAATATTCACCATTTAAAAATGTTCCTATTTTATTAGTACTAGAAAAAATAGCATTATTGCCAAAATCATTATAGACAAACTTGCCATTTCTTTTTAATGGCTCAGCACTAGTTACTTTAGTACCGCTCCCGTTTTCATGGCTAATTATTCTATATAAATTCTCATTATCTTCACCTATTTTTATATACTCGCCACTATATCTAGTATTTAATAAAGTACCATTCAAATCAGTATCATTATCATCCTTTAAACGATATGGATTATTTACAGTACCATCCCCACTTACAAACTCTATATCTGTTTTTAAATTAACTACGGGACGTATTCCGCGCAAATCATCTTGATTGCTGGAATAAATGTTACCATCATCATGAATATTTATAACAGAACTATTTCTAGAAGGAGATAAAGTCCACCAATACGTTTTATTATTTAAATAACCATTAGTATAATCAGTACCAGTAAAACTTTCTTTATACTCATATGCATTTAATAAACCAACAGCACTAACATCAGTATTTTCATTATTTGGTTTATTAATATTATTTAAAGAGCCAGAAAATGTTTCTAAATTCCAAGTGCTATCCATTTTTAGAAAAGATTCAGGATTACGCAAATTGCCTAAAAAACCATCTACACTAGTATCGTTTAACCATTGCTTAAGATAACTATTTTGAAAATTTGAATCACCACTACTGTACGAAATTATTGCCATACTCCATTGAGTTACCATCTTTATAGTTTTTTCAGCATTATTGATACTAACGGCTCTCCATAACTTTCCACTATACCAAATATAATTATTAGGGTCTTCTCCTGTTATAAAAGTATCTGTCCCATCATCATAATAACTTCCTTTATCACCTACATTTGTAAGTAATGCTTCTGCTAATGATTTTCCTTCACTTTTTGAATTTCCAAAGACACTTGCAAAAGCATTTAGCTCATCTTTAATATCATTAACAAAATTGCTAGTAGTTCTTCTCTCAAAACTTAAGTTACCTACTAATAAAAATAGTATTAAAGTAGCCATAATTAATAGACTATATAAGACAGTAGAAATAGCAAACCCCTTATTATTCAAATACATTCTATTCACCCTCTTCTATAACTTTAATAACACCATGATAATGACTGTCTCTATCTATAACAAAATCACTATTAATAGCCCAAAGTCTAATAGAATAATCTTCTTCACTATTCGCTTCAAGTGTATCTTCATATAAAACATTATCAAGATACTCACTAAGTATTTTAGCCTCAGGAGCTTGATAATCTACTCTTAAACTAAGCTTCAATAATTCAGATGGAATAGTTTTATTCATACAATTATCTTTACTTATTCTTTTATTATTAGCTTCTAAAACAATTTTATAACTAACACTACCATCAGTACTATTTTTAACAGTAAAACTATATTCAGTAGAACTTAACCCCACTGCATCACTTACAGGAGTAAATTTTGTCATATTAATTTTATTACCTTCTTTACTATGGAAAACCACTTCCATTTCTCCTGTGTCTATATCTCTTTCTCTTTCATTAGCAAAACTTTTATAAATTAAATAAGTTGAAATAATAGCAAAAGCAAATAAAAAAATTATAATAATTGCACTTTTAATCATATGTCTACGATAATACTTTTGATACATAGAAAACACCTCTTTTTAATTATTGTAAAGCTTTTCTATAAAATTAGTCAATGAAAAGAACATTTTTTACAAAATATAGTGTAAATTTTAAAAAAACTCTTGAAAAAGATAATAGTTTGTTATATATTAGTAATGTCTTATTTGTCCGCGTAGCTCAGCTGGATAGAGCAATCGCCTTCTAAGCGATCGGTCACGTGTTCGAATCACGTCGTGGACACCATTTATGAAATTAAACAGTCTTCGGACTGTTTTCTTTATCTTTAGGGGGATTTATGAAAATGAAAAATATAGATATAAGTAATCTAAAACTATTAGAAATAACAGATAGCAAAGAAATATATGACTTAGAAAATGGTTATATTTTAAAGAGATATATAAATTTAACTGAAAAGATGCTAAATATATATAGAAAAAAATTAATACTAGCCAAAGATATAAATATCAAGAACTTAATTAGTCCAGAGTTTCTATATAAAGAAAATGGTAAAATAAATGGTTCTATCGAAAAGAAAATAACAGGCACATCTTATGCTAATTATTTAAGAACTAAAAGAAAAAGGAATGAACAAATAACTCTTGAAGATATTGGCATGTTCTATATTAAAAAGCATGATATTATTATGGATGCAAATAAAGAAGATATTAACTTTCCAGATGGTTCTTATAATAACTTTTTTATTGATGAAAATGAAAACATTTATGCCATAGACTATGATGGTATGCAAATTAAAGGTATAACTTCAAGAGAATTTAATGAATTTATTTTTAATGGTAACAATCGTTTCTTATTTAAAAACGAAAAATACATTAATGAAGGATTAATAAATTATAATATGGATATTTATATGATGGGAATAGAGTTTTTATTTCTTACAACTAAATTAGATCCAATTAGTCATAGATTGAAAAATATAGATGAATTTAGAGATTTCTTAGACTATGTAAATTTTCCAAATACTGAGTTAAGAAAAAAATTAGAGTTACTTTATAACTCTAACGAAGATAATAGGTATTTTAAAGATGAATTAGAAGATTTTATCAAGGAGTATACTCTAACAAGTGATAGAAAAGGAGTTCCAAGAATCTTTATAAAGAAATAATTAACTCTCTCTAATCTTTTTAATAGCTTTTCCTATATTATTAATAGTATCACTTGCTATCATTGATATATTAGTATTATCTTCTTCTGCTAAGCATCCTGCTATACCATTTATTAAAATACCTAGAGATATTGTTAATAAACTGAAATTTAAATAAGCAAGAAGTCCAGCAAGTATCCCTGATAAAACATCCCCACTACCTGCTGTAGCCATACCAGCACATCCTGTTTTAACTAGATAAGTAGTATTACCAGCAGTTATAATAGTAGTATGTCCTTTTAAAAGAATGGTTACTTTATAGGTACTTGCGAATTCTTTAACTAAGTATAAAGAATCTTTTTTTATCTCTTCTATAGATTTATTAGTAAGTCTAGAAAATTCTTTTAAATGTGGAGTCAATAATATATTACAAGTTTTTTCTTTTAATATATTTAAATTCATTTTAGATAAAGTGTTTAATCCATCTGCATCTATTATCAAGTTACCAGTATAATTTTTTATTAGAAACTCTAATACCTCTTCTAGATGTTTATCACTACCTAGCCCCATTCCAAAAGCAAGAGAATCTAAATCTTTAATAGAGTCTTTCAATTTATCATAAAATTTATCATTATAATCAGGCAATATACATAAGGTCTGTTCTAATATATTAGGTCCTAATAATGGTAGTATTTCTTTTTTAACTAAAACTCTGCTGATACCACACCCACTTCTTAAAGCAGATAATGATAAATAGGCAAGCTTTAAGGCCCCAGAGTATTCAATACTTCCACCATATATTCCTGCTTTACCAAAATCACCTTTATTAGAATCTATATTTCTTTCTTTTACTAAATATTTTACGTCATTAATTTCTATTTCATAGGTATTATTATTTATCTTTTTCATACATCCTCCAAAAAGAAAGTATACTCAAATTAATGAGCATACTGTACTGTTTTCTCTACTACTTCTTTTATATCTCTTTCATTAAATGGTTTTCTTAAGACATCAACTATTGGGTAATTAAAAGCTTTAGCAACCAACTCATTATCACCAACTCCTGTAATAATAGAAACAGGAATCAAATCAAATAAATTATTATTTCTAAAGTACTCTAATACTTGAAACCCATTAAAGTTAGGCATATTAAGATCAAGTAGCATTCCCACTATTTTTATATTTTTATTATTAGCAATCATTTGTAAAGCTTCTGTTCCATCATTAGCTACTAATACTTCAAACTGATTATTAAATATTTTACTAACAAAATTTTTAATAACTGCAGAATCATCAACTACAATAAGAGCTCGATCTTTTTTAGGGGCCACAAAAGTAGTAGCAGTACCAA
>CALVIP010000038.1 GCA_944331715.1 uncultured Bacilli bacterium | reverse complement strand
GAACAGTACATCATTCCAAGTTTTGGACGCATACCTACATTGGCATTCTTAGCAGCTTCTTTTCCTTTGGCATATGAATCCTTTAGGGTTGAATACCCTACTTTTGTTTTTAACATAATTTTCCTCCCTTTTTATTTACTTCTTTTATTCATAAGCTTCTTTATATAAAGCTAAGATATCTTCTTTTGTTACTTCTCTTGGATTACCACCAGTACAAACATCATTGATAGCTTGATCTGCTAGTGTTTCTAAGGCATCATATGGAATTCCTATTTCTTTTAATGTTTTAGGGATACCTACAGCTCTTGCTAGACTATCAACAGCATCTGCTACCTTATTAACAGCTTCTTCATCTGTTAAGTTATCCATATCAAGACCAAACTCGCGTCCCATATCTCTAAAACGGTCAGGACATACTTTTCCATTCCATCTTAAGATATGTGGTAATAGTAGTGCATTAGCAAGACCGTGTGGAGTATCAAAATATGCTCCTAGTGAATGAGCCATTGAATGAACAATACCAAGTCCTACATTAGAAAAGCCCATACCAGCGATATATTGTCCATATCCAACTCTCTCAATTGCATCTTTATCTTTTTCATTAACTGCTTTTTCTAAGTTATGATAAATTAAGTTCATCGCTTGTTTATGGAACATATCAGTCATTAACCATGCACTCTTAGTAATATATCCTTCCATTGCATGAGTTAGGGCATCCATTCCTGTTGCAGCGGCTAGACTCTTTGGCATTGTAGCCATTAATTCTGGGTCAATTATTGCAACTACTGGAATATCGTGTGGGTCTACACATACCATTTTCTTCTTTCTTTCATCATCTGTAATAACATAGTTAATTGTTACTTCAGCGGCAGTACCTGCAGTTGTAGGTAAAGCGATTAATGGCATACCTGGATTTTTAGTAGAAGCAACACCATCAAGACTTACCACATCACTAAATTCAGGATTAGTCATAATGATACTCATACACTTAGCAGTATCAATTACAGAACCTCCTCCTACAGCGATTAGAAAGTCAGCTTTACTATTTCTTAAAATTTCTAATCCTTCATTAACATTTGCGACATTAGGATTAGGCTTGATATCACTATATACCTCATATGGTAAAGATATCTCCTCTAAAAGTTCTGTAACTTTACTTGTAACATTTGCATCTAATAAAGATTTATCTGTTACAACTAATGCTTTTTCATATCCTCTTCCTTTAATTTCATCAAGTAAACTTCTTCTTGCATTATATCCGAAGTAAGAAGTTCCATTTAAAATAATTCTATTTGTCAATTTGTTTACCTCCCTTATTATTAATTATAACATATATTTCGACATTTTTAAGAGTTTTTGAAAAAAAATCTATTTCTAGATTTCTTCTTATTATTAGATTAGTTTAATGCTGTTGTAGATAAACTATTTAAGTGGTAGTCAGCTCTTCTTCCTAGTTTATAGGCATAGTAACCAGCTGATGCAATCATGGCAGCATTATCAGTACAGTATTTAAGTGGTGGTATGGATAAATGAATATTATTTTCATTACACATATCAGTTAAAGCGTCTCTTAAAATAGAATTGGCAGCAACTCCACCTGCTACTATTAAATTATTAATATTATAATCTTTTAAAGCTTTCTTAGTCTTAGAAACAATACTTGTAACGGCAACTTTTTGGAAAGAAGCAGCAAGGTCTGCTTTATTTATGTCATTACCTTTTTGTTCTTCATTATGATTTAAATTTATAACTGCACTCTTTAAGCCACTAAATGAGAAATTATAAGAGTCATCATTTAATGGTATAGGTAGTTTATAAGTAGGCTTTCCTTCTTTTGATAGTTTATCTAGTTTAGGGCCTCCTGGGTAAGGTAGTCCCATTACTCTTGCTACTTTATCATAACACTCACCTATGGCATCATCTAATGTTCCCCCTAGTTTTTCAAAGTTAAAGTGGTCTGTCATCTTAATAAGTTCAGTATGACCTCCACTAACAACTAAGGCAATTAGTGGGAATTTTAACTCTTCAACAAGACTATTAGCATAAATATGTCCTGCGATATGATGTACTGGTACTAGAGGTTTATTATAAATATAACTTAGAGTTTTAGCAGCTTGCATACCTACTAAAAGACTACCAATTAGACCAGGTCCATAAGTTATAGCAATGGCAGTTACATCCTCTATTTTCATATTCGCTTTTTTTAAACAGTCTTCTATAACTAGAGTTATATTTTTAACATGCTCACGACTTGCAATTTCAGGTACTACTCCACCAAAGTTTTCATGAATATCAATTTGACTAGAAGTACTAGTTGCAAGTTCAACAGTACCATTTTTAACTATTGAACAACTAGTCTCATCACAACTGCTTTCTATTCCAAGTATATATACATCTTTCATATTATCACTTCCAAACTTGTTCTTATTTTAACACAAAAGACTCCTTTTTTAAAGAGTCTTTTCCATTAATAAGCCATTTATACCATCATAGTATTCTTCTCTAGTAGATACTTTTTTAAACCCATATTTTTTATATAGATTAATGGCTACTATATTATCTTCTTTAACTTCTAATGTTATATTTTTTATATCAGTATCTTGATATTTTTCTATTAGATATTTTAGTAATTTATCTCCTATACCTTTTCTTCTTTCTTTAGTAATTACTTCGAACTGTTCTATTTCTATTCTATCATAGATCAGACTATAAAGAAGAAAGCCTATTATTTTATCTTTTTCCACATAGGTAATTATTTTTAAGTATGGATTTGTGGAAAACTCTTTTTTAGTTAACTCATAAGTAAAGTTATCCACAGTATCTTGTGGATAACTATCATATTCTTTAATCATAATCCAGCTTTTTCCTCTGCTTCTGTCTTTTTTAAGTAAATAGGATTTACTAAATGAGGATTAATACCGTTACTATCTTCAAAATGTTTAACTATTTTTAAGATATCAGGATCATAGCTTTCTTTTTTTATGTTTATATCTAAATCATTATTAGTAATAACTGTTACTTCACCTAACTCTTTACTCTTATCTAATAATTCTTTTAACTCTATATGAGAATCCTCTATAACTTTATTATTATCTTTATCATAGATTCCTCCATAAACATAACCTCTTCTTGCATCAATTAAAGGCATTTTATATGTATTAGTATTACAAGATATAGCCATAGCAGTTAAGCCTGATATTGGGGTTATATTTATATTTAAAGCCCATGCTATTGTCTTGGCAATAGTAATACCTATTCTAATACCTGTAAAAGAACCAGGTCCATTAACAACGATTATTTTATCTAAGTCTTTTGGGGTAATATCTGCTTTATCAAATAATTCTATTATTTTAGGTAAAGCTTCTTTAGATAAGTCCTTTTCATATTTTCTCTTAATAGAAGAAACTAACTTATCATCAATGATGATACCACTATATAAATAATCACTAGACGTATCTATATACAGAACTCTCATAAAACAGCCTCACATAGTTCTTCATATTTAGAACCATATGGTGTAATAGTAATTATTCTAGTATCTTCATCTTCACTTGATAATTTGAACTTGATTTCAAGTCTTTCTTCTGGTAAGTAATCTCTTATCATATCAGACCATTCAATAATACAAATACCACCTTTAGTGTAATAGTCTTCTAGACCTATATCATCTACTTTGCCATCAAGGCGATAAACATCCATATGATATAGTGGTAATTCTCCACTTGTATATTCTTTAATAATGTTAAATGTAGGTGATGTTATTTCTTCTTTAACTTCAAGGGAAGATGCAAAACCTTTAGTAAACATTGTTTTACCACTACCTAAATCACCTATTAGACAGATAACCATATTAGGAAATTTCTCTGATTCAATATTTTGTGCTAATTCAACTGTTTCACTTTCACTGTAACTAGTAATTTTGTAGTTGTTCATAATTATCTCCTCTTTTCTCTATCTATAGATTATAGCAAAGGAGAGAATACTTTTTCAAGATGTTTAGAGATTATTTTTCTATTAGTTGTTTATTTCTAATTCTAGATGCTCTTTATCAGAGATTAGTGGAGTATTTAAAACTCTAAACTTCTTGTCATTATAGAATAAATATCTTAATTCATCAAAGTTTTTATTTGAATCTAACATTAGAGTCGCAAGGTCATCTAAGTCTTTTAAATCTTCTTTTGTTAGATTAAAGAATTCATTATCATCATCAATATAACTAGGCATAAATAGATAAGATATTTCATCTCCCATAAGAGCATGAAAATCAAAGAAAAGTGTGTAGGCTAGCATATTTAAGCCTTGAAAGGATGAGCCATGGATATATTTATTTATATCATCTTTACCACTTCTAACATTAAGCCAAACTTCCGCTATCCAAGCAAAGTTTTTATGGGGCATATCTGTGTGATCTTTACCACTATTTTTGTCTGGATCACAAGTTATCCATCTATTTTCGTCTTTATTATAGTATTCTATAATCCAATGATCTATATACTTACCATCATCAGTAAAGTATGAAGCAAAACCACTACGAACTCTACAAGGTATTCCTTTCGCTTTAAGAATAGAGGCAAGTAAAACTGCTACATAGCGACAAGTAATAACTACTTTATATCTTATTTCTCTATTCTTAGTAAAACCTCTTTCATCTTGCCTAAAAAGTTCTGCTGTTATGGCAGGAGCGGTTAGTAAGATATCATCATGACTAATATATTTCCACCAAGGATATTCTTCAGAGACATGGTCATGACTTTTACCCTTTTCTAATTGTTCTTTTCTACTTCTTCTAAGCTCTTTTCTATGAATTGTTTGAGACAGTATTAAGTCAGTCAATTCTTCCATGTCATCAGGCAAACTCTTATAGTATTCTTTATATGGCTCATAATTAGTATACATACTTGTTTTCAAATAAAAATCTAACATTTCCTTATTCATAATTAAAACCTCCATTAGTATTATAGCAGGCAAATATATTAAAATCCTTGCTTTTATACAATGAAAAATGTCAAATTAAAGGGAACCAGATCTCTACATAATTGTCATAATATATTTCAAGATAATTCTTTTCTCTTAATTTGCACTTTAAACTAGGTAAATATATTTTTTCTGTATCATTTATATAATTATTAATGTCAAGAGCTTTAAACGATGAGGTTGTAATTACAAACCAACTTGATGCAGATATTGTAAATCTTGAATCATTATTCCATTTTTCTTCTAAACCAATATGATAATAAAATTCTTTAGTATTATTTTTTAGAACTTCTGATATTCCATAACGCTTTTTTGCATTTTTAAATTCTTTATTTCCAGTTTTTATACTTTTCCAAAATTCTTCAATAAGACTAGAGTTATTATTGATCGGAAATGATTTTTTTATGGTATATAAAGTGAATTTTTTATTATCTACGATCTTGTATTTTATATCATCTCTTTTTGTATAAACAGATTTAAAATGTAATACAGGATAAATTTTAGAGGCTTTACCTTCCTTAACTTCCTTTGGTGTTACATTATGAAAAGATATAAAACTTCTTGTAAATGATGAGGGATTTGTATAATTATATTTATATGCTACATCTATTACTTTCATATTATTATGTAAATCTTTCGCTGCTAAACTTAGTCTTCTATATCTTACATATTCTTTCATTGTAATTCCTGTTAATAATTTAAATAATTGCTCAGCGATATAAAGATTAGTACCTAATATTTTTGCTGTATAGTTATAATCTATTTTAGCTTTTAAATTATTTTCTAAGTAATCTATAACTTCATTTAATTGTTTATATATGTTCATAAAATAACACCCCACTATTAGTATAACAAAAAAGACCTATCATTTAAGAAAAAGTCTTTTATAAACAAAAAAATAGTAAGCAACTTCCTATTTTCGCATACACTATCGTCGGCGTTAGAGTGCTTAACTTCTGTGTTCGGGATGGGAACAGGTGTACCCACTCTGCTATCGTTACTTACTAAAATATAGAGAAATAATTCTCTGAAAACATAGATATTGTGTTCATCAAATTTATTAAATAGGGTTAAATCCTCGATCTATTAGTACTGGTCAGCTCAACATGTCGCCATGCTTCCACCTCCAGCCTATCAACCAGATAGTCTTTCTGGGATCTTACTATATAAAATATGGGAAAACTCATCTTAAAGTTGGCTTCCCGCTTAGATGCTTTCAGCGGTTATCCATTCCCAACATAGCTACTCTGCACTGCAACTGGCGTTACAACAGATACACCAGAGGTTGGTCCATCCCGGTCCTCTCGTACTAAGGATAGCTCTCTTCAATTTTCCTACGCCCACAACGGATAGGGACCGAACTGTCTCACGACGTTCTGAACCCAGCTCGCGTGCCACTTTAATGGGCGAACAGCCCAACCC
>CALVIP010000037.1 GCA_944331715.1 uncultured Bacilli bacterium | reverse complement strand
TTATATGTTAAAGAAAAAGATGAAGAGAAGAAATTATTAATTTTATATCAAATAAAAAAATATAGGGAGTTATTAGATGTTAAATCAGAATTACAAAGAGAACTTAATTAATAGTATAAATATCTTTTGTAAAAACATTAATTGTTCAAGCTGTGGTGGTACTTATAATTATCAAACATTTACTTGTGAATATTGTGGTAGTTTTAATGAAGAGTTAAAGGAAAGCTATCTTAACATTTCTTCTATAATACCTTATTTAAATAAAGATAATGTAGATAAAGAGATAACTTTATACTTATATAAACTTGCTAACAGTAGTGATATCTTTAATCACGTTTTAGAACAATTAGATTTAACTAAAGAAACAAATAGTATTATTAAAGAATTAGAGAGTACTAGTGATTATAGTGATTTAGATATCAAACTTTTAGAGGGAATTTTTAGTAATGATATCTTCTTAGATATAGATAACGTATTAAGAGATATAATACTTAGAAATGTAGTTTTAAGAAAAAATAGTCTTAGTAAAGAGTTAATAGAAAAAGTAATTAATCATTTAGTTCTTTCTGATACTAGAAAGATTAGTAAAGATAGTAGATTTTATATACGTAATTTAGGAGAGAATGTTGAAGGTTTAGCTTCTCATTATCATGTTTATCTAGATAAAGAAGTAATGGATAATTTTTATGATAAAGGAGATATTTCAATATTTTATGTTTTACCTCATGAAATGATGCATACTTATAGAACTTATTTAGAGAGTAAAGGTATAGTTACTAGTATCTATGATATTCTAGCTTTAAAAGAGATGTTACTTAGAGAATATAATCAGGGTATCTATTTTAATGATAAAAACTATGTTAAGAATCTTCATGAAATAGAAGCGAATGCTTTTTCTTATCATGCTGGGACTAATTATTTAAGAAGTTTAGGTTTTGAAGTAAGTGAAGAGAATGCTTTAAGCCTTTCGGGTGTTATTAATAATGATTTAACAAGATTAGATAATCCTTTAAGAGAAATTGAGGGAGAGCTTGTTAATATTAATGACTTATTTGCAGACTTTATAAAAGATAAAACAGCTTTGTTTTATAAGTATCCGCAGTTAAATTATGAATTTAAAGAAGAAAATGGATGTATTGTCTATAAGAGTAAAAATGAACTTGTTGATGAGATGATGTTTCAGAATAAAGATACTAATATAGAAGAGTTTTATCTTTCTTTGATAAAGAATGCTAATGATAGAGAAAGTATTAAAGATAAGAATGATACTTTGAAAAGTTAATGATATAAAAAGGAGTGATGATTATGTTGAAAATATATAATACAGATGTTACTAGTGGAGAATTTAGTAGAATAGATACCTATGAAGTAGGTAGTTGGGTTAATTTAGTTAATCCTACGGAAGCAGAGATAGATGAAGTTGTTAATGCTCTTGGTATTAAGAAGAACTTTATTATGAGTATAATAGATGATGATGAGAAACCTCGTATTGATGAAGAAGAGGGAGTTAAGATGCTTCTTTTAGATGTGCCTGTTTATGAGATTAAGAATAAAATTAAAACTATTACAACACTACCTATAGGTATTTTAGTTGTTAGGAATGATTATATTGTAACAGTGTGTTTACAAAAATATAGTATTATTGATGAGTTTACTAAAGGTAAGGTTAAAGAGTTTTATACTTATAAGAAAAGTAGATTTATAATCCAGATGATATATAAACTTGCACTACTTTATTTAAAGATGTTAAGAGAAATAGATAATAAAATAGAGGTAGCTGAATCTAATATTTTAAATGCTACTAAGAATCAAGAGCTTTTAAATTTACTTTCTATTGAGAATAGTTTGACTTATATAATTACAGCTTTAAAGAGTAATGGAGTTGTTCTTGATAAGATATTAAAAGGTAATGTAATAGAACTTTATGAAGAAGATGAAGATTTACTTGAGGATGCAATTATTGAAAATAACCAGGCGATAGAAATGGCTGATTTATATAGAGGAATTTTATCTAGTACTACTGATACTGTTGCTACTATTATATCTAATAATCTTAATACTATTATGAAGTTTTTAGCAGGTATTACTATTGTATTTTCTATTCCTACAATGGTGGCATCTTTTATGGGTATGAATGTTACATTTGGTAAGTTTGCTGATAATCCTTATGCCTTTGTTTTATTACTTTTAGTATCACTTCTCTTATCACTTATAGTTGCTCTTATTTTAAAGAAGAAAAATATGTTATAAAAAACTTCCCTTTTGGGGAAGTTTTAATTAGTTTGTGTATTATTTCCGTTTTCTGTAGTAGGAGGATTTTGTTCTTCAGATTGTGGTAGATTTGTATTAGTATTTTCTCCTATATCAGTAGATAAAGTAGGTTGTGTTTCAGTTACTACAATAGTACCAGTATAAATACTATTATTGTAGGTAATTGTATATTGATAACTACCTGCTTTGTTTACATTAACTTTGCTAAGATCAATTAGCATAGTAGCTTTTATATCATCAGTAAGGGGTTCTATTACATAGTTACTTACATCAGTTGGTAAAGCAGTGCCTACATTTATATTTACAGTTTTTAAAGTTATACTTTGTAAAGTATTTGTATTTACTTCTTTTTCTTTTACAACAATGATACCTTGATAAACTTTCTTTTTATATGTTACTGTGTAATTGTATGTTCCAGGTTCAGTAACATTGACACCACTTGTATCAAGCTTTAGATTTGCAAGAACTTCATCTGAAACAGCACTATCTAAATAGTCAATTATCTTGACACTTAAAGGGGTGTTAACTTCAATAGTTAAATTTTTTAATTTTATGTCAATATCGCTTTCTTTACTTACTTGTTTTTGTTCAACTATAACTAGTACTTTTTCTTCTACATTATTCGCTTGCAATGAATTATACATTACTCCTGATGAAATACAAAGAATTCCAAGTAAGGAAAGGGCACTTACAGTTATAATTCTAATATGTTTATCCATATATATCATCCTTTACTCTTATAACCATTATAATCTAAGTAATGTCAATTGACAAGAAAAAAAAGTGATTACTTTACATAATTCACTATTTGTGATTATTTTTATATCCTTGGTACCAATTATTAAGCGAATCTCCTACATCATTTCCTATATTTTTTAAGCCATCTATTCCACTGTTTATTAAGTCTCCAATATTATTATAGTTTTCTGTTCCAATAAGTTGTTCAATTTTTTCTAAAATATCATAGTATGCTTCTATGGCGCTTCCCTTAATACTTTTTAAATCTTCTTTCCAATTTGGATTTATTTTATCCATTTTATTTTTCATGTTGATAAGTTCTTCAACGCACTTAGCTTGTGCTTCGGGATTTAAATCAGCGAATTTGGTATCTTGATATTCTTTTCCATAAAATATAAAGTCAATGGCATCAACAAAATAGTCTCCCCATACTTCCTCCGCTTTTTCAAAGTTTTCTGTATAGATTAAACTATCAATTTCTTCTCTTTCACTTGTAAAATTATCAAATTGTTCTTCATTTTTATTTTCAACATTATCTTGTTCATTATTGTTTTCTACTTCAGTTGTTATTTCATTAGTTGGCTCAGCATTATTTTCTTTACTAGAACAACCTGTTGTTACTAAAACAAAAGATAGTGCTCCCATTGCTATTAGTCTTTTCAATGCTTTTTTTATATCTATATTTTTCATTTTTACCTCCAACTTTATTTATATAGAGTTTTTACATTACAATTTCCTCTTAAGAAAGAATTAAATAATCTACCATCAAATTTTTTATAGAGACCAATTTGATTTAAATATTTATTATTCAGATTATAATCTTCACTAATTTGATATTCTTTATAATTTAATAATTCACCAATTTTTTTATTTTTATAACTTCTTTTATGTTTTCTTATTATAAAACCTTCTTGTCTATAGTATGTAGTTGTATCTTTGTAATTGTCTCCTCCAAATCCTTTTCTATTAATTCTTTTTGTTATATTATCTTTTATATAATTATCTTGTTCAGAGATTAATCTTGTTACTATTTCTTGATTATCATGAAAACCATGTAGTTCTTTTGTTGTCGTGATATTATAAATGCCAGCATTTATATCTGTTTCTTTTCTTTGATAGTTTGTATAGTAATCATTATCTAATGCTTTCCAAATGGCTTCTTCTATGTAATTATCTTTTTTTAAAGTAGATGTAATACAATCTTTATTAATTGCTATTTTTAATATAAAATTTTCTTCCCCACTTGTTAAATTTAAGATAATAGTACTTCTATCTATTTGTTTTACATTTCCATATATTAGAAAGACTTTTAAATGTCTTAGAATATAATCTTGAAATTTTTCATCTTTAGGTATTTTTTGTAAATCTTTAATAATACATTTTAGTTCATCTAATTCTCTAATATTTAGTTTTCTTTTCTTCTTTCTTTTAATAGTATCAGTACTTAGATTAAACTTCTTTATATATTCCTCATTTAAATCTTTGCTAATCATATTAAGTCTTGTTGTCATTAATAAGTTGTAACTATTGTTCATTTTTCTTTTTCTCCTTTACTTTATCTCCTTGATAGAGATTTCTCGTACTCATAATTTTATCAATTTCATTTAAAATTGTAAACTTTTTTATAAGCCAAGTTGGTTCTATTATATCATTTGGATTAGGATCTTCTGTTAGACGGTGTATTACTATTTCTTCATTTAAATATTCTAGTTGTTTAACTACTATATTAACATACTCTTCTTTTGTTAGAATATGAAATTTATTATTTTGATAATACTTTTCTAAAGGGGTTCCCTTTAATATTCCTAACATGTGTATCTTAATACCCTCTATATTTAAATTATTTAGATGTTTAACTGTTTCTATCATCATTTCTTCTGTTTCATAGGGGAGACCGTTAATAATATGAGCGACGACATTGATATTTCTTTGTTTTAATTTTTTTACCATCTTATCGAAATTATCAAGAGTAGAGCATCTATTGATAAGTTTACTTGTTTTTTCATGGATTGTTTGTAAACCTAGTTCGACGATTAGGTATGTTCTTTTATTAATATCTTCTAGATAATCTAAGCATTCATCTGTAATAGAATCACTTCTTGTAGCGATAGATAATCCAATACAATCATCTTTTTCTATAAATGGTTCAAAACATTCCTTTAATCTTTCTATAGGTGCATAAGTATTAGTATTAGCTTGAAAATAAGCGATAAATTTAGCATTAGGCCATTTTCTTTGCATTATTTCTTTTCCTTTTTCAAACTGTTCAATTAAACTTTCATTAGGATTACCTGCATAGTCACCACTACCTAGTTTTGAACAGTAGATGCAACCACCAAAACCTACTTTACCATCAATGTTAGGACACGTGAAGTTAGCATTTAGACTAACTTTACAGACCTTAGTATTGAATTTCTTTTTATAATAATAAGTTAGAGTGTGGTACCTTTTATTATCATCACTATATTTGAATTTATTTTCCATATTCTACTCCTAATAGTTGTAAGTACTTGGCTAATTTATATTCTTTAGAAAAGACTTTACTTAGTTTTTTAGGATTTTTACCATTTTCTATATGACTTAAGAAAAACAAAATTAAAGTTTTAGAGTTTATTTTAGTAGTTAGAGATTTTATATTTCTTATAGTTTTTTTATCTAAAGCTTCTTCTAATTCTATTTTTTTATTTAAAGCTTTGATAAAACTATGAAGACTATATATTTTACTTTCATCTAGTTTGAATATTTTGCCTAGTTCTTCTATAGATGTTAAGAATTTCTTTTCAGTAGTATCTAATAAATTATTTTTATTATTTAGATAATAAGTAGATATAGTATTCTTTTTAAAAGTAAATTTGTTACCGTCTAACTTTTTAAAAGCTTTTAGGGTATCGTTATAGCCAAATTTAACATTTATTTTTGCAGTTTTTTCATCAAAATTTAAGAAGAAAGAGATGTTATTTTTAGGTTTTATTACAATGCTATCTACTTGTTTACTAGGTCTTTTCTTAAAACCAGGAGAGCCTAGGTCAACAATTATTAAAAACTCTGCTCCTAATTCTATTGCAAGTTCAACTGGTAAATTATCATAGTAACCACCATCTATATATTTATCTCCATCTATGTCTTTCATTTTAAAGGCAGGGTAACAGGTAGCAGAGGCCATTAAGTAATCTATTAGTTTATCACTTGGTATTTTTTCTTTAGATAAGATTAGAGGCTTTTTAGTAGTAAAATTATAAGTAATAAGTCCAAAATCTATTTTACTATTATAGAATTTTCTTTTATTGACATTATCTTCAAGAATAGATTCAATCTTCTTAATATCCATACCACCATTTTTTATAAAATTGCCTCCAAATAGTTTAAGGATATCTATTTCTTTGTTAGATTTAGGTAATTCGTTAAAAAGATATTCAAGATTTAGTCTACGCCATATTCTTTTCGCTTTAAAATAAGAATTTTCACACATAAAGACACCATTTAGGGCACCAATTGATGTTCCTGTTACAATATCATACTTAATATGAAGTTCTCTTAAAGCTTTCCAAACACCTAGTTGATAACTACCTTTAGCGCCTCCACCTGATAAGACAA
>CALVIP010000036.1 GCA_944331715.1 uncultured Bacilli bacterium | reverse complement strand
TCATCCCAATACTCTTTAATAAAATCTACTCTATGTAAAGGTATTCCTAACTTATCACATACCGCTTTAGCATCATTATAATCTTCTTCTTGTGGACATATATTATTACCTAAATTAGGATTACCTAAGAAGTCATTATTAATAGAGCTATCCCAATTACGCATAAATAAACCAATAACATCATAGCCTTGTTCTTTTAAAAGAATAGCAGCGACAGATGAATCTACTCCACCACTTATTCCAACTACAACTTTCTTCATAGATACCACCTCTAACTCGTACTAATTATACTATATATACCCTTTACTTTCAAGGAAAATATGTTATAATATGTAGTGCAACTTTAAGGGGTGGTTTAATGAATAAAAGCTTTAAAAAGATAATTAATTTAGAAGAAAATATCTCTATAGATGATTTAAAAGCAGCTTTAGAATACTTTATAACTATCAAAGATAATGATTTAAAAGAAGAATTTCTATTAAAATGTAAAAAAGTTATTATATCTTTTCTTAATAAATTATTACCTATGGTAGATGAGTATCCTATTTCTATATCATATGACAAAACAGTTTTTAAAATAGATAGGCTTCTATATTGGGCTAATTTTTTATATGGTAATAAAATTTTTCCTATATTTACTAAAGATATACAAAATATAAATGATAACTCTCTTTATTTAGCCTCTTTAGATAGATACCGCAATAATGTCAATATAGATTTATTTGATGATAAAGAATTACTGTTAGATTTAGATATGTATAGTAAATCAATTGAATTAGAATCTAAATATAGTGATATTAATAAAGATGTATTAGAGGAAGCTTATTACTTATATTTTAGTCTTAATAATTTTTTAGATAAAAAAGATTATGAAGAAAGAAAAAGAAAATTTATGGATAAAAATAATATTTATCCAGGTACATTAAAAGATTATGTTGAAACATATGGAATGCTATATTTAAATATTCCCTTAAAAAAGATAGATAAGATGATAAACTTTGTTGAAAGTGCCACTAGTCATTTCTCTAATGATTTCTTTAAATTTGAAGAAGTTTTAAACAATATCATAAATAGTAATGATATTAACTATATAAAAGAAATTGTATTTACTAATCATCTTTCTCCATATGTAATAAAAAGTTTTATTGAAAAATATAGATTTTATAATAGAAAATACTCTAATAATTTAGATAATATAATTAAGAAAATAAACACTGCTATAAAATCATTAGAAAAAGAACATAAATATATTCATTATTCTATCGCTTTAACTAAAATAGAAAGTAGTAATGATTTAGAAGAAATTAAAATTATAGTAAAAAACAATATAACATATTTAACAAAAGATAATGTAGAGAGATTTATTACAATTTATAGAGTTACTTTATCTGATAAAAAGAAACAAGAATTAGAAAAAGAATTACTCAAAAAAACTGAAATAGCAAAAGAGGACATAAAAAAAGACAATGCTGCTGATAGAGCATTAGGAATAGAAAGAAGAAAAGAAAATTTATATAATAGTATTGATTTCAATATATTTTTAAGCTCTGATATTAAGAGTAAGGATGATTTTTGTAAACTAATGGATATCAGAGAAAGTGATTTTAATACTTTATTTTCAATGTTAGAAGTTAGAGATAATGAACTATACTTAAAAATTAAAGGAAAAATAAGAAATCTACAAGGCCAAAGATATGCAGTATTAATTAACAAAGTAAATTCTATTGCCGATAACATTATTAATGGAATAGAACTAGAAGATGGTAGTAGAAGAAATTTTGAAATACTTGATTATTTTCTTAGTACTAAATTAGACTTTAATGAATTTATAGACTTATATAATAAAAACAGAAATATAGATATAGAATCACTAAAAGCAATTAAGATCTTCTTTGCTAAAAATAAACTAACTAATAAACTAAATATCAATCAAGAACTTGATGGAAGAACTATATTTATGGTAGATGATAAACCATATGAAGTAAGTAAAGAGGAAAAACAAACAGTTCTTAACTATCTAGGAGTTAAAGAAATACCCCTTTATATAAAAGTATATAAACAAGCCCTAAGAAGACATATAAATGGCAATTTAATATTAGATGATGATAAAAAACTAATTAAGAAAGGATAATACTTATGAATAAAGATAGTTTTGATAAAATAATCAATAATGATAAAGAAGATATAAGTAGTAAAGATTTTACTAAAGCAATAGAATATTTTTTATCTGTTAAAGATAATAATAGTAAAAAACAGTTTTTAAATAATTTTAAGCCATTAATTAATTATTATTTTACAAAAAGTTCTTTAGTTTTTGAAATTGATCATGATGTTTATACTATAAATAATAATATTGCTTATAAAATAGGACAGCTTTCTTTTTACATGTATTCTTTATATGGAAAAACTAACCTTGAAAAAATAAAAAAAGAAGAAAATATTGATTATTATAAAGGGTATAAAACTTTTTTCGATAAGTATTACTTTATATCTAAACTCTTTCAAAATGAGGTTCCTTTAATTAAAAGACTAAAAACATATCGAAAAGAAAAAGATATATCAGAAAAATATCAGGATTTTAATATAGATATATTAAAAGAAGCATATTACACAGCCTTTACCATCGATAATTATTCTGATAAAGATAATTATTATAAGAGAATTGATTCATTCCTAGAAAAATATAATATTAATATTGATACATTTAAAGAATATATTAGAGCATATGGCTTGCTATATCTAAACACAGACTTAAAACATATAGATAATAAAATTTTATCAATTGTTTTAGCACTTAAAAAGATTAATATTACTGGTTCAAAAGAGGTATTAGCTAAAGTACTTGAAAAAAACAAAGACTCTAATGATAATGAAAACTTTGAAAATATTGTATTTTCTAAACACATATCTTTAGATGTACTTGATTATTTATATGAAAATAAGTACTTTGATACTGATACTTATAATAAATTATATGTTAAAGTTAGTAAAGCTATTGAAAGTCTTAGTGAAAAATATAAATATATTCACTACTCTATCGTTATGAGTAAAATAGAAAAAGAAGAAGATCTTAATATAATAGATAACATAGTAGAAAATAATAATAATTTGATACATCCTGAGTATATTAGAAAGTTTCTTAATAATTATAGACAAACTCTAACAGAAGAAGAAAAAGAAAATTTAAAAGAACAAATAACTACTAAAATAGATGAGGCAAGAAAAAGAATTAACTATAAAAAAATGATAAAGAGAAGACAAAGTGATGTAGAAAATACTAAAGAAATATTAAAGAATATTGATTTTACTCTATTTCTTGATAATAGTATTCGAAGCATTAAACAATTTTGCCAACTAGTAGGTATCACGGAGAGAACATATTATAAATGCATAAAAATTCTTGAAGAAGTTAATAATCCATTATATTTACAAATAAAAGAAAAAATAGAAAAACATAATAAGAAAAATAAAGAAATTAACAAATCGACTGAAAATATAATATCTATTGTTAAGCAAATAGAATGTGGAGTTATAGATAAAGATTGTAATATAAGACCGTTTGAATTATTAGATTATTTTCTTAATACTAAATTAAATTATAGTGAGTTTTTTGATATTTACATAAATAGTAATGATTGTAGTAAATCTTCTTTAACTGCTTTTAAAAATTTTATGGTTAACAATAAAATATCATATGTAATAGCCGATAATAAAATGGATAAAATAAATATTGAAAAAGAACTTAATGGTACTACTATATTTATGATAAATAATGAGCCTTATGAAGTAACAAGAAAAGAAAAAGAAGAAGTTATTAACTTTTTAGAAGAAAAAGAAATACCTCTTTATATAAAAGTATATAAACAAGCTTTAAGAAGACATATAAATGGTAATTTAATATTAGAAGATGAGAAAAAACTAATTAAGAAAGGATAAAATAATACATATGAAGAAAGTACTTGATGATGAAATTATAAATGATATTTTAGATATTAACATATATAAAGATAAAAAAGATTCTTATATTATAAAACTTGGTAACAACGTACTATTATATTTCATAGCAAATATAATTTTAAGAATATTAAAGATGAATCTTTTTATCGCTAACTTTACTATACCAGTTCTTACTATTAAATATATTGGAGAAATTTGTGTTAATAGATACAATAATAAGAAAAAGTTAAAACTAAGTAAAAGGAAATTAAGTGGTAAAGTAAATAAATTAAACATTGAGGGAATTTCTATTGATGTCAATGACTTATTAAATGCAAGAATAACAAAAGATAATTCTAATGATGAAAATATTAAAAGAATAATAATAGAAAGTAACAACGAATTAAATATCCTAGAACAAAAAGCATCAAAAGATAAATATGGTAAACTATACTATAAAATATATAGTCTTAGTGAAGAGGAAAAAGAAAAGTATTTAGAACATGAAAAAGATAATCCTAATATTAAAGAATTAAAAACAGAAAAAATAATAAAAAGGAAACAATCTAAGCCTTACTTTAATTACTTTAAAATACTTGCTATATATACCCTTTTAAGTTGCTTGTATATTATAAATACTATTTATAATATCTCTTCTAATTATTCAACTACAGAAAAAATTTTAGATTATTATGATGGAAAAGATAGCCTTAGTGATGAAGAACTAGATAATATTTTACATGACCTTGAAACTAAAGTTATTGAAGTAACTAATGATGATAAGTTTAAACTTGATAGTGTCGATACTAAAGAAGAGGTTGATAATTATTTATTACTCAATGCTATCAATGATAATCCTTATGCTAATAAGAAAGAAAAAGAAGTAATGTATAACTTTTTAGATTTCTTTAATGAAAACCCCTATTTAGATAAAGAAAAAACTTATCTTAATTTAGTTTATCTTGATTTTGACCGTAACTATAATCCCTTCTCTTCTGGAAAAGATAATAATAATGGCACTGTTACCTTAGCAGATTATGATTATGAGAATATTACTTATTATACTAATCCTACTGAAGAACTAATCGCTCATGAAGTTACTCATGCTATTTTTGATACTATAACAATTCCTTCCGCTTATGTAGAAGGTTTTGCAGAAATAACAGAAAGTGAATATTTTACTAAAGAAGACGATAGTAATAATTCCTACAATAAGAACACTGCTGTTACTAAAGCTACTATAGAACTTATTGGTAAAGATAAATTTTTAGAAGCAATGAGTAATGATAATATAAATATAATTAAAAATGCTTTATTAGATTTAAATGTTAATACTTGGTCTAATGATATTGAGGCAGAAAAAGAGATAGATAGTTTCCTAAATACTTTATATAAAGGACTCAATGATAATGAAACTTATAGTGATATTGCAGATACTCTTATTAGTCTTGGTAGTGATTCTTTTACTGATATAGATAGATTTGGAAGATTATGTACTTGTACTAATATTTTAAAAGTTGAAGACTATAATGTTTATCTTCCCTATTATTATTTTAATGAAGAAAAAGATAAGACTTTATCTCTTAATTAAACAACTAATTTAATTAATGCAGGAGATAAAAATACTTCTATAAAACTACAACCTATAAATATTAATAGAACTGTTACATATACTTGTAGATATCTCTTCATAGAACTTCTTAGATTAATATCTACACCTCTAAATAAATATTTAAATAATTTAATACCAAAATAAAGGGCATAGAAGCCTAAAAATAGGCTCATTAATAAAGTAATCAACTGATGAGGAAAAAGATAGAAAAAAACCTTTAAAATACCATTAAAATGATATGTATAAATGATAGATGACAAAGAGAAACCAAAGATAAAAGCAGATGATGCTAAACTAAAGATAATTAAAGGTATTCCTATAATAGATATACCTAATAAAAAGATAAATGTTACAAAAGAAATATTGCCAATTAAACTATTAATTAAAGCACTCTTATAATCTATATCATTATTTTTTATACTAGTAAAGAAACTATCTAGACTTGTAGTTACTAAATTATGATCACTCTTATTTAATACAACAGCATATATAATACCAAGTATTAAACTTATAGTCATTACTATTATTAAAAAGATATATATTTTCTTTTGTTCTGCTAGTTTATTAGTTACTTTAGTTTTTACTTTTTTTAGTTTTAAATCCATTATAATCACCTAGTAAATATTATTCAAAAATAACTATTATTTACCTAAATTTATTTTACAAAAATAGACTTTTTATATATAATTAAAAATGAGGTGAAACAGATGAATCAAAAGATAGTTAAAATAGTCTCTGCTATAATGTTAGTAGCAATACTAGCTGGTGTAATTAGTGTAATATTTTATTATGTAATATAAAAAAAGAAATAGGTTTTGTTTAATCTATTTCTTTTTAAATTCAACTACTTTTCCATCAGTAATGTCATAATCACTATTATCATTAAAAACTACATCTTCCCTAAACAGTTCATTAATTAGTTTATCTATATCAGAAGTATATTTTTCTTTTAAGTATTCACTATCTTTTAAATCAAATTCTTCTAAAACTTCTTCAAGTCCAAATATATTTTCTAAATGATACTTACGAATTATTTTATCTAAAACAGCATAGATATCAAAATAGAATTTTCCCCTATATTCTTCTGCAAATTTATCAACTACTTGATAAACTATCGCTACTCGTTGTTGATTAACTCTATTAATATAATTATCCCAATTATTCTTAACTAAATCTAAGTCTTTATCTAAATTATCTAAAAGATATA